>NZ_BAAAMU010000084.1:0-46008 GCF_039529435.1 Nonomuraea maheshkhaliensis | reverse complement strand
GCCCACCTGGAAGAGCGGCGTCCTGCTGGTGTCGCGCACCGGCTGCAGCGCCTCGACCAGCCGGTCGAAGGGCACCTCGGCGTGGTCGAGCGCGTCGAGCACGCTCTCCCGCACCCGCTCCACCAGCTCGCAGAACGCCGGGTCGCCGCCCAGGTCCGTACGGAGCACCAGGGTGTTGATGAACACGCCGAGCAGCGGCTCGAACTCGGGCAGATCGCGCCCGGCCACCGGCGTGCCCACCGCCACGTCCTCCCGGCCCGCGTACCGGGACAGCAGCGCCTTCAGCCCGGCCAGCAGCACCATGAACGGCGTCACCCCGCGCCGCCGGCCCAGCGCTTCGAGCTCGCCGACCAGGCCGGCGGGCAGCGCGAGATGGTGCTCGGCCCCCGCGTGCCCGCGCACGGCCGGCCTCGGCCGGTCGGTGGGCAGCCCGAGGTCGGACGGCAGGCCGTCCAGCCGCTCCCGCCAGTGGCCGAGCTGGGCGTCGAGCACCCCGCCGCCCAGGTGCTCGCGCTGCCAGGCCGCGTAGTCGCCGTACTGGACGGGCAGGCCCGGCAGCCGGGGCGGGCGGCCCTCGTCGAGCGCCGCGTTCAGCTCCCGCAGCTCCTCGGCGAAGTTGACGCCCGAGCGGGCGTCGAACACGGCGTGGTGCACCACGAACACCAGCCGCTGCACCGGCCGGCCCTTCTCCCCGCCAGGCATCCGCACCAGATGCGCCCGCCACAGCGGGGCCCGGTCCAGCGTGAACGGCTGCCGCGCCGTCGCCTGGGCCAGCTCGCGGAACTCCCGCTCGGCCTGTTGCGGCGGCAGCGCGCGCAGGTCCGTCACAGGCAGGGTGACCGGCAGCTCGACCTGGACGATCTGGACGAGCCGCCCGTCCTCGATCGCCAGCGCGGTGCGCAGCGTCTCGTGCCGCCGGACCAGCTCGCCCAGCATCCGCTCGCACCGGCCCCCGTCACCGCTCTCGTCACCGCTCTCGTCGCCGCTCTCTGGCAGGTCGAGGACGGCGTTGACGTGGTACGCGGGCGCGCCGGGGTCGAGCCGCGCCAGGAACCACAGCCGTTCCTGGGCGAACGAGGCGGGAAAGACGTACGTGCCGGTCACCGAGCCGCTCCTCTACTGCCGGGACATGGCCTCGCGCAGGCTGCGCGGGCGCATGTCGGTCCAGACCTGCTCGATGTGATCGAGGCAGCTTTGCTTGGCCCCTTCGAACCCGGCCTCCCGCCAGCCCGCGGGCACGGGCCGGTCGGCGAACCAGATGGAGTACTGCTCCTCGTCGTTGACCACGACCTTGTACTGACCGTCCCGCATGTCAGCGCCTTTCCTCCCGGGGCAGCCGGGTGATCGTCGTTGCCTGTGCCTGTGCCTGTGGTTGGGACTGCGACTGCGACTGCGCGTCCTGGCCGCGCAGCTCCTCCACCAGCGCGGCCATCCCGGCCACGGTGGGCACCTGGAAGAGGCTGCGCATGGGCAGCCGGACGCCGACCTTCTTCCTGATCAGGGCGATCAGCTGGACCGCGACCAGCGAGTTGCCGCCCAGCTCGAAGAAGTCCTGCTCGACGCTGACCCGGCGGGCGCCGAGCACCTCGCCCCACAGACCGGCGAGCACGCCCTCCAGTTCGGTGCGCGGGGCGACGTGATCCTCGTCGTCCGTATCGGCCTGCCCGGCGGCCGAGGCGGCGGCCAGGTCGCCGGCCACCGTGTCCTGGGTCAGCTCGCGCACCCCGGCCACGAACTCGGGCAGCGCGGTGGCGTTCACCACGACCTGGACGCCCAGGTCGGCGGCGAGCAGGCGGCGGAACGCCTCGGCGCCGTCGGCCGGCGCGATGCCGCGTTTGGCCCCGTCGAGGTCGAGGGCGACGCCCGCGGTCGCGGACTCCTCCTTCACCGCCACCTCCTCGGCGCCCTGCCTGGCCTCCTCGCCGACGGTGCGGGTCATCGCGTCCCGGTCGACGCGCCGCAGCACGAAGTCGGTGATGCTCACCACCGGCTCGCCGGCGTCGTCGTACAGGACGAGGTCGGCCGCCAGCACCTCGCCGCCGCCGGTGTCGCGCAGGCGGGCGTGGCTCCACAGCGTGGCGGGCAGCGGGCCGCGCACGGTGACGCGGCCGTAGCCGAGTGGCAGGAAGCTGTGCTCGCCCGAGACGGCGATGAACGCGGTCGCCTCGTCCAGCAGCGCCGGATGCAGCGGCAGCGCGCCCAGCTCGGCGGCCACCGGCGGCCCCGCCTCCAGCTGGGCCAGCTGCTCGTCCTGGCCGAGCCGCACGTCGCGCAGGCTGCTCCACCGCGGCCCGAACGTGACCAGCCCGGACGCCGAGGCGAACAGGTCGGCCCGGCCGCCGGCGGGCTCGCCCGCGCCGGTCTCCGCGAGCACCCAGGCCGCCGAGCCGCGCGCGTGCTGGGCCGGCTCACCGCCGGTGACGCTGACCACCTCGAAGTCCACGCCGTCGCCCGCCGGGGTGAGCAGCACCCGCAGCTCGGCACTCGCCCCCTCGGCGACCGGCAGCGGTGCGACGAAGGCGACGTCACGCAGCTCGATCACGTGCTCGGGACCCGGGCGCGGCACCGCCGCCTCGAACGCGGCCCGTGCCGTCTCCAGGTAGCCGGTGCCGGGCAGCACCGGCACCCCGGCCACCCGGTGCTCGTCCAGGACCCAGTGCGTCGCGGGCGACAGCGTCGCGGCGTACCAGGGGCGGCGGCCGGCGCTCTCGTGCCGGTGGCTGAGCACGGGGTGCTCCAGCCGGGTCACCCGGTCGCCGCGCTGCAGGGCGCGGAACGCCACCGGTGCGGCGACCTCGGCGGCCATGCCGACCTCCAGCCACGCCCCCCAGTTCACCGACAGGACCCGGCCCGGCCAGACGTGCGCGTACGCGTCCATGAAGGCGTTGGCCCCGCAGTAGTCGACCTGGCCGAACCCGCCCGCGACGGCGGTCACCGAGGAGCAGAGCAGCACGAAGTCGAGCGGCAGGTCGCCGAACGCCTCGCGCAGCGCCAGCGTGCCGGCGATCTTCGGGGCCATGACGTCGTCGGCCGCGCGGCGCTCCTTGACCTCGGCCATGCCGCCGCCGGGGACCCCGGCCGCGTGCAGGACGCCGTCCACCCGGCCGAACCTGGTCAGCGCCTCCTCCCTGACCCGGCGCAGCGACCCGGGATCGGTCACGTCGGCGGACCGCACGATCACCTCGGCGCCCGCCCGCTCCATCCGGCGCACGGCCGCCACGGCCCGCCGCACCCGCTCCGGCGCCCCGTCGAGCGCGTCCCATTCGTCCCTCGGGGGCAGCCCTGTACGCCCGAGCAGGACCAGCCTGGCCTGGGCGCGCTGGGCCAGGTCCTCGGCCAGGGTGAGCCCGATGCCGCCGAGCCCGCCGGTGATCACGTACACGCCGTGCCGGCGCAGCGGATCGCCCTGCGGCGGCAGCGGCACCGGCTCGAAGCCGCGCACCCAGCGGCGGCCGGCGCGCAGCGCGACGGGCGACGGCGGAACGCCCTCGTCCGGCTCGTCCGGTTCCGCGGCCAGCTCGGCCAGCACCCCGTCCAGGTAGGGACCCGGCCGGTACGGGCCCGGCTCCAGGTCGAGATGGCGGGCCGTCAGCCAGCGCGCCTCCAGCGGGACCACGCCGGTGAACCCGGCGACCGTGGCGTGCTCGGGCCTGTGCACGTCCTGGCCGGTCACACCCTGCGTGCCGGCGGTCACGACGTCGAGCCGCACCCCGGCCTCCCGCTCGGCCCCGGCCAGCGCCTGCACCAGGGCCAGCAGGCTGTGGAAGCCGAGCTCCTGGGCCGCGACGGCCTCCCCGGGCGTGCTCGCCGGGTCGCCGTCCAGCGCCCAGGCGTGGATGACGCGCTCCGGCACGCCGGTCGCGGCCAGCAGCGCCTCGTAGTCGTCGCGGGTGGCCGGGCGGACGGTGATCGTGCCGTCGGGAGCGGTGCCGTACGCGCTGCCGGGAACCACCCTGACGGCGTCGGCCCCCGCCTCGCGCAGCCCGTACAGCAGGGGTTCGGCGTCGGGCCCGGCGAACACCAGGCAGCGCACGCCGGCCAGCGTGCCCCGGCCGGTCGGGGTGACCGGCGCCTGCCGCCAGGCCGGCACCGAGAACCACTCCTCCAGCGGCAGCGCGCCCGCGCGCGGCGGCCGGGTGAAGACCAGCTCGGGATCGAAGTCGGTGTGCACCCAGTGCTCGGCCCGCTCGTACGGGTAGGCCGGCAGCGGCACCCGGCGGCCGGGCTCGGCCAGCGCGTCGGTGTCCAGCGGCACGCCCGCCGTCCACAGGGCGCCGGCCGTCGCGTACAGGACCTCCAGGTCGGTCTTGCCGTCGGCGGGTCCTGGCAGGCTGGCCAGCGGGCGCGGCGCGGTCCTGGGCAGCTGGGTCCTGGCCAGGCCGGCGAGCTGGCGGCCCGGGCCGCACTCCACCAGCCGCCACTCGCCTTCGGCGGCCAGCGTCGCCACACAGTCGCCGAACCTGACCGCCTCACGCAGGTGGCGCGTCCAGTAGGCGGGGTCCACGGCCTGCTCGGCGGTGATCCAGCCGCCGGTGACGTTCGACAGGAACGGCAGGCTCGGCGCGTGCCTGGCCGCCGCCGCGACGGCCGCGTGGAAGTCGCCCAGGATCGGGTCCATCATCGCCGAGTGGAAGGCGTGCGAGGTGCGCAGCGCGGTGGCCTGGATCCCGCTCTCGCTCAGCCGGGCCGCGTAGGCGGCGATCAGCTCGCCCGGGCCGGCGACCACGCAGGTGCCGGGGCCGTTCACGGTCGCGATCGACAGCCCCTCCGGCAGGTCCGCGCGCACCTCCTCGTGGTCGCGGCGCAGGGCCAGCATCGCGCCGGGCGGCATGCTCTGCATGAGCCGGCCTCTCGCGGCCACCAGGCGCAGCGCGTCGGGCAGGGAGAAGACGCCCGCGACGGTCGCGGCCACGTACTCGCCGATGCTGTGCCCGATCATCGCGGCCGGTTCCACGCCCCACGAGCGCCACAGGCGGGCCAGCGCCCACTCCACCGTGAACAGGGCCGGCTGGGTGAGCGCCGTCTGCCGCAGCCGTTCGTCGGCCGCCTCGCGCTCGTCGTCGCGTCCGTCATCGGGGGGAAAGAGCAGGGTGCGCAGGTCCAGGCCCAGCTCCTCGTGCAGGATCGCGGCGCACTCGTCGACCGCGGCGGCGAAGACCGGCTCCGTCCGGTAGAGCTGCGCGCCCATGCCCGCGTACTGCGCGCCCTGGCCGGAGAACAGCCAGGCCACCTTGGGCGTGCCCGCCTTGCCCTTGACCAGCCGGCGGGAGGTGGTCAGCGCCGCGACCGCGTCGGCCACGTCGGTGGCCACCACGGCGGCCCGGTGCGCGTACGCACGCCGCCCCGCCCGCAGCGTGTGGGCCACGTCCGCGAGATCGGCCTCCCCGCCCTCCAGGTGCCCGGCCAGCCGGGACACGGCGGTGTCCAGCGCCGTCGACGTACGGGCCGACAGCAGCAGCAGGTGCGCGTCACGCGGCTGGGCGGTCGGCAGCGGCGCGGGCGGCGCCTGCTCGACCAGCACGTGCGCGTTCGTGCCGCCGATGCCGAAGGAGCTGACGCCCGCGCGGCGCGGGAAGCCGTTCGTCTCCCACTTGGTCAGCGACGAGACGACTTTGAAAGGGTTCGTGCCGAAGTCGATGCGCGGGTTCGGCGACTCGTAGTTGAGGCTCGGCGGGATCATGCCGTGCTCCACCGCGAGCACCGTCTTGATGAACCCCGCGATGCCGGCCGCCGGGCCCAGGTGGCCGATGTTGGTCTTGACCGAGCCGAGGCCGCACCAGCCCGCCTCGTCCGTGCCGGCGCCCAGCACGCTGGACAGCGCCGCCACCTCGATCGGATCGCCCAGCGAGGTGCCCGTGCCGTGGGCCTCGACGTACGTGACCGTGCGCGGGTCGATCTGGGCGACGCCCAGCGCCTGCGAGACCGCCGCCGCCTGGCCCTCGGCGCTCGGCGCGGAGAAGCCCATCTTGGTGGCGCCGTCGTTGTTGATCGCGTTGCCGATCACCACCGCGCGGATGTGGTCGCCGTCGGCGACGGCGTCCGACAGCCGCTTCAGCACGGCCATGCCGCCGCCCCCGCCCCAGATCGTGCCGGCCGCCGAGGCGTCGAACGCGCGGCAGTGCCCGTCGGGGGAGTAGATGCCGTCCTGGTGGTACTGATACCCCCACTCGGCGGGCAGCTCCAGCGAGGCGCCGCCGGTCAGCGCCATGTCGCACTCGCCGGTGCGCAGCGCCTCGCACGCCACGTGCAGGGCGACGAGCGAGGAGGAGCAGGCGGTGTGCAGGGTCAGGCTGGGGCCGCGCAGGTCCAGCTTGTACGACACCATCGTGGCCAGGTAGTCGGGGTGGTTGCCGGTGTAGACGGCGAGGTTCCCCACCGACGCGAACACCTTCTTGTTCGGCCGGATATACAGCCATTGGTACTCGTCCGAGCCGATCGCCCCGTAGACCCCGATCTCCCCGGCGTAGCGCGCGGGATCGTACCCGGCGTCGTCCAGCGCGGTGCTGGCCAGCTCCAGGAACATCCGCTGCTGCGGGTCACGCAGCTCCGCCTCACGCGGCGACATGCCGAAGAAGGCCGCGTCGAGAGCGCCGTAGCCCTCCGCGATCGAGCACGCGGGCACGAACGTCGGATCGTCCAGCAGGTAGTCCGGCACGCCGAGCGCCTCCTGCTCCTCCCGCGTGTAGAAGCGCACCGACTCCACGCCCCCGACCAGGTTGCGCCAGAAGGCCGGCACGTCCTCGGCGCCGGGCAGACGGCAGGCCAGGCCGACGACCGCGATCGGCTCGACCCCGGACCCCTCTTCCTCGTGGTTCAGCGCAGCGGTCATTCCTTACTCTCCCGTCTGGCCCGGTGAGGCCGAGTTGAGGGTCGTGCCCGGCGCGCCGCGACCCGCCGGGCGGCGCGCTCCGATCCGGCGGTGCGCCGCTCGCCGTCGAGGTGCGCCGCGAGCGTGCGTACGGTGGGGAAGCGGAACAGGTCCACGATCGGCACCTCGCGCCCGAGCACGGCGGCGAGGCGGGCCTGGACCTGAGCGGTGGCGAGCGAATGCCCGCCGATCTCGAAGAAGTTCGCGTCGGCGGAGACCCGCGGCAGGCCGAGCACCTCCCGCCACACGCCCGCGACCAGACGCTCGGTCGCGGTGGACGGCTCCTGTCCCGGCCCGGCCGCGGCCCGCTGGGGCGGTGGCGGCAGCGCGGCCCGGTCCACCTTGCCGTTCGGCGTCAGCGGCAGTGCCGGGAGGAGCACCAGCTCGGCGGGGACGGCGTATTCGGGCAGGCGGGCCGCGAGATGGCGGCGCAGCTCACCCGCCTGGACGGCCGCGCTCTCCGGCACCGCGTACGCGTGCAGCACCCGGCCCCCTGGCTGCTCGGCCGCGCGGACGGCGGCTGCCACGACACCGGGGTGCGCGGCCAGGGCCGCCTCGACCTCGCCGGGCTCGGCCCCGTGGGCCCGGGTCCTTACCGCCCCCGCCCGGTTGGCCCGGGACCTCCCCCTGCCCGCCCCCCCGGCCGCCCGGCACCCCCCGGCCGTCCGGGTCGTGACGGCCCAGGTCGCCGGTGCGGTAGAGGCGCGTCTCGCTCGCCTCGCCGCCCGGCTCGTTGTCTGTCGCGCCGCTCGGCTCGCCGTCCGGGTCGCGGGTGAAGCGCCGGCGGGTGTGCTCGACGTCCAGGTACGCCTCCGCCAGCCGCCGGCTCCTGATCACCACCTCGCCCAGTTCCCCCACCGCAGCGGGGGAGCCGTTCGCGTCGAGCACCAGCAGCTCCGCCCCGTCCACGCCGCGGCCGAGCGGGACCGGGTCGCCGGTGCCCGGCACCGGGCTGGAGATCTCGCAGACAGCCTGCGCCTGCGGGGTCTCGGTGGTGCCGTACGTGTTGACCAGCCTGGCCTTCGGCGCCACCGCCGCGAACCTGGCCGCCTCGGCGTAGGTCAGCCGGTCCCCGCCGAACAGCACCAGCCGCAGATCAGGCAGCTCCACCCCGGCGGCGGCGATCAGCGTGGCCAGCTGCGGTGTCAGGTGCGCGACCGTGACGGCCCGCTCACGCAGCCACGCCGCCAGCCGCGCCGGGTCCCGCACCCGCTCCTGGTCCGGCACGTGCAGCGTCGCGCCCAGGGTCAGCGGGGTGAACACGTCTCTGAGCAGGGGGTCGTGCGCCAGCCCCGCCAGCAGCGCGAACCGGTCGTCAGCGCTCAGCCCGAACTCGGCGGCGTACCAGGTGAGGAAGCGGGCCAGCGGCCGCTCGGCGGCCCGCACCGGCTTCGGCTCACCGGTGGTGCCGGAGGTGAACGACAGATACCCGCGCCGCTCCACCGGGAACTTGGTGTCCCCAGCAGGATCGGCCGGGGCCGACTGTGCGGTCGGTCCGGGGTGCGCGACTGGTTCGGTGTGCGCGGCCGGCTGGGTGTGTGCGGCCGGCTGGGTGTGTGCGGCCGGCTGGGTGTGTGCGGCCGGTTCGGGGAGCGGGGTCGGCTGGGGGAGCCAGGACAGCTCGGCGGGAACGGGTACGCCAGGGCAGGCGATGAGCGCACGGGCGCCGGCCGAGCGGGCCTGGGCGGCCAGGCGGGCGGGCGGTAACGCGGAGTCGAGCACGGCCCAGCGGGCCCCGGCGCCCAGGACGCCGAGCATCAGGGCAGGCAGCTCGCACGTCCGGGCGGCCAGGATCGCCACCGCGTCGCCCGGACGCACCGCCGCGGACACGGCGGCACCGGTCGCCTCCGCGAGCCGCACCAGCTCGGCATAGCTCAGCGCGCCGTCCTCCCCGGCCACGGCCACCCGCTCACTGCCGGCCACCGCCACGCGCTCACCGTCGGCCACGGCCACCCGCTCTTCGCCGGGCCGCGTGGGAACGGTCTGGGCGAGGACGCGTTCCACCACGCCGGGTCCGTCCCAGGCGGGCAGTGGGGCGGTGCCGTCGGGCAGGTTCGATCGGCGCGGACCGCGCGGCCGCAGGGACGCCTTCACGACCGGCCGTTCAGGCGCGGTGACCAGGTCGCCGAGGATCTGGAGGTAGCCGGCCAGCAGTTCCTCGATCCGCTCCGCCCGGAACAGCCGCGGGTTGTAGACGGCCTGCAGCACGTACCGGCCGTCCCGTTCCCCGACGTACAGGGTCAGGTCGAACAGCGCGCCCGGCAGCCCCGGCGGCAGCGGGACGGCCGTGACGCCGGGCAGGTCCAGGCGCGGCTCGGCGAAGTCGTACATGTTGAACAGCACCTGCACCAGCGGGTTCCTGGACAGGTCTCGGCCGGGGCCGAGCCGGTCGACCAGCCGTTCCAGGTGCACGTCCAGATGCGCGAGCGCGCCGGACAACGTCTCCTGGCAGCGGGTCACGTGCGCCGCGAAGCTCCCGGCGTCGTCGACGCGCAGCCGTACCGGCAGCACCTGCACCAGGCAGCCGGTCAGCGGGTGGAAGGACGGGTCACGCCGGTCGGCGACCGGCGCCCCGACGATCAGGTCGTGCTGCCCGGTCAGCCGCCGCAGCACCTGCCCGAAGGCCGCCAGCATCACCGCGTACGGCGTCCCGCCCAGGCGCGCGGCCAGCGCGCGGACCCCGTCGCTGACGGAGGCGTCGGCCTCGGCGGAGGCGCCGGCCCCCTCGAACGTCTGCACGGCCGGGCGCGGATGGTCGCGGGGCAGGTCGAGCACGCTGGGCGCGCCCTCTAGGTGGTCCCGCCACCACTCCAGGCTCGCCTCCTTGTCCCGCCCGTCGAGGAAGGCCACGTACCCGCCGAACGACGTGCGCAGCGGCGGCAGCGCCGCCCGGCGGTAGGCGCGCCCGAGGTCGTCGTAGAGCACCCGCTGCGACCAGCCGTCGAAGACGAGGTGGTGCGCCGTGATGGCGAGCACGTGCTCCCCGTCGGCGATCCGCAGGAGCCGGGCCCGCCACAGCGGCCCCGCCGCCAGGTCGAAGGGCAGCCGGGCCTCGGCCTCCAGCCGCTCGCCCACCTGCTCCTCGCGCACGTCCTCCATCGGCAGCGGCACCGGGCCCGGCGGCGACACGGCGACGGACGGCACCCCGTCCGACTGCGGGACCCGCCAGCGCAGCACCTCGTGCCGCTCGGCCACCTCCGCGAGCGCGGCGCGCAGGGCTTCGACGTCCAGCGGCCCGGACAGGCGCTGCGCCATCGCGATGTTGTGCGCGGGCGTGCCGGGCGCCAGCCGTTCCACGAACCACATCCGCCGCTGCACCGCCGACAGCGCTGTCGGGGCCGCGCCCGCCGGCGGCTCGTCCCGCACCGGCGGGGCGAGCTCGGCCAGGCGGGCGATGCCGGCCACGGTACGGCCCGCGAGCACCTCGCCGACCCCGATCTCCTTGCCCAGCCCGGTGCGCAGCAGCGCGCTCAGACGCATGGCGACCAGGGAGTGGCCGCCGCAGGCCAGGAAGTCGTCCTCCGGTCCCGGCTCGCCGGTGCCGAACGCCTCGGCCCAGGCCGCCGCGACGCCGCGTTCGGTCTCGTTCGCGGCCCATTGTCGTGAGCGCTCCCGCGGCGGCGCGGCGCGGCGGGCGCGCAGGGTGGCCACGTCGACCTTGCCGGCCGCCGTCAGCGGCAGCACGGGCAGCCGGACCACCCGGGTGGGCACCATGTACGCGGGCATGCTCTCCAGGCAGTGGGCCCGCACGCCGTCGATGCCCGGCGCGTCCTCCGGCGTCAGGTAGGCGGTCAGCTCCTTCAGCCCGGCCGGGCCGTCCGCCACGTCCGCCACCGCCTGCCGCACCCCGGGCAGCGCGCGCAGCACCGCCTCCACCTCGCCGATCTCGACCCGCTGACCCTGCACCTTGACCTGCCGGTCCAGCCGCCCGATGAAGCCGATGCGGCCGTCGTCCTCCAGCACGACCTGGTCACCCGTGCGGTACATGCGCGCTCCCGGCTCGCCGTACGGGTCGGGCACGAACCGCTCCGCTGACAACCCCGGCCGGTCCAGGTAACCGCGCGCGAGTTGCGGGCCGCCGATGCACAGCTCTCCCGGCGTGCCGGGCGGGCAGGGGCGGAGCAGGTCGTCCAGGATGTACGCCCGGCAGCCGGGCAGCGCGAACCCGATCGGCAGCGGCCGGTCCCAGGCGCCCTCCAGCTCGGTGCCGACGACGCACACCGTGGTCTCGGTGGGGCCGTACCAGTTGTGGAAGCGCCGCCCGCCCGTCGCCCAGCGCGCCACCTGCTCGGGCCCGGCCGGCTCGCCCGCCGTGAGCAGATCGCGCAGCCACGGCAGCCGCTCCGGCTCCAGCAGGGGGAGCAGGGCGGGCGGGATCGTCCCCCAGGTCACCCGGTGCTGTTCCAGGAACCGCTGGAGCAGCACGGGATCGACCCGGGCCTCGTCGGGGATGAGCATCACGGACCCGCCACGGGCCAGCGGCGCGAACACGTCCAGCACCGACACGTCGAACCCGAGCGCGGCGAACCCGATGGACCGGCACCCGGCGTCGAGCCCGAACACCTCGCCCGCCATCGTCACGAACGCCACCACCGAGGCGTGACTCACCACCACCCCCTTGGGGCGCCCGGTCGAACCGGAGGTGTAGAGCACATAGGCCGCCGCACCGGGCGGCGGTCCCGGCTCGGGCGCTGCGATGTCCATGGGTGGTTCGGCGGTCGGGCCGGGCGGGGTTTCGAGCCGGACGGGGAGTTCGGTGAGGAGGCCGGTGCCCGTCTCGTCCGCTATGACCGTGGTGATGCCGGCGTCCTCGATGATCCCGGCGAGCCGCCGGCGCGGGTGCGAGGGGTCCAGCGGCACGTACGCGCCGCCGGACATGAGCACGCCGAGCACGCACACCAGCAGGTCGGGCGTACGGCGATGGCAGATGCCGATCCTGACCTCGGGCCCGGCCCCGAGAGCGCGCAGCCGGTGGGCCAGCTCCGCCGCCGCCGTGACCAGCTCGCGGTAGGTCAGATCGCGATCCCCCTGCCGCACGGCCGTCGCGTCGGGCGTGCGGCCGGCCTGCGCCAGGACGAGGTCATGAAGAAGCGCCCTCTTGGTCACCCTGTGTCCCCCCGTTACCCTGCCTGCTCCGCTGCCGGCATGTCGAATCTCAGCCGCACCCTGTCGTGCGGTACGGCGACCGCTCCCAGCGCCTCTCCCCGTGAGGTGTGCAGTGGCAGGTGTACGACCTGCCACCGGGCCAGCCGGTCCAGCCCCGGATCAGACTGGGCCTGCCAGGGACCGGGATCGGCCAGGTCGGGGAAGCCGACGCGGGTGGGATCGGCTCCGCGGCCGTCGGCGGCCATCAGCGCCCGCTTCGCCGTGACGGCGCGCAGCGCCAGCCACCCCCGGTCCTCCTCGGCGGCGTCCTCGATCTGCTCGCGCTCGTCCTCGCTCAGCTCATCCCCGCTCACCTTGTCCGCGCTCGCCTGGTACGGGCTCGCCTGGTCCGGAACGCTGTCCGGGCCGCCGGCGTCCAGCGTGCGCAGCAGCGACACCCCGATCCCGGCCCCGTCCACGGCGCCCACCAGGGTCAGGCCGTCGGCGTGACTCAGACCGGTCGCGGCCCGGCCGGCGTAACGGCGCAGGACCTCGGCATGCCCGGCGGCCGGCCCCAGCCAGAGGCGGATCTCGTCCGGCTCGGGCAGAGCGTGCCCGTTCGATGTGGACCGGGCGTGCTCGTCCGTGAGATCGGCGGTGATGAGCTCGGCCAGTTCGGCCGGGCGGTCCTTGACGAACAGGTGGCCGCCGCGCAGGGTGCGCAGGCGGAAGCCGGCGGTGGTGTGGCGGGCCCAGCCGAGCATGTCGGCCGCGCCGACCTCTCCGTCGTCCAGCCCGGTGAAGGCCACGACGGGGCAGTCGATCGCGGGCTCGGGGACGAACGAGTAGTTCTTGATCCAGGTGAAGTCCGAGCGCAGCACGGGCATCATCAGCTCCCGCAGCTCCGGCAGGTGCTTGAGCTCCGGCAGCGCGCCCGACCTGCGGATGAGCTGGTCGACGAAGGCGTCGTCGGGCAGGTCCACGGCGGCGGCCAGCGGCACCCGGCGATCCGGCGGATGCGCCCCGCCGACGTAGAGCCGCGACGGGCCGCGCAGGCCGCGCCGGCGCAGCTCCCTGACCACCTCGAAGGCCAGCCGGGCGCCCATGCTGTGGCCGTACAGGGCGTACGGCTCGCGCGTGGCGGGCGCCACCTCGTCGGCGACCTCGGCGATCGTGAAAGCGGGCGGCTCGGCGATGCGGCTCTCCCGGCCGGGAAGCTGAACGGGGACCACGGTGAGTCCGGGGACCGCGGAGAGCGCGCGCAGGAGCCCGGTGTAGGCGCCGGCTCCTCCTCCCGCGTACGGCAGACAGAACAGGGTGCGGACGGTGCCGGGATCCATGGGGTGCGGATCCTGCGCCGCCGCGGCTAGCTGGCCGCTGATCGCCCAGCACCTCCCCTGAGGGGAGCGACCGTCCGCGACGCGCGCGGGCCGGATGAGGAGGTCGAAGGGACGATTCGTCGCTGAATACAGAGGTCGTCAACCGCCATGTTACGGCGCTCCTGGACAATGCCTCGAAACAACATCGAAATAGGGAGATTACCAACAGTCCTGACATAGCGTGTGATCTCACGCCGTTGCACGACATTAACTCTTATATCGATGTTGCCGGAAGGAGTCAACGGCGCGATAAGCGGTTCTGGGTGTCTGACGGAGGTCAAGGAAATTGAACCCTGATGACCTCTTGCAGTGCCGGACGCCCGATGATAGATGGGCGATCCGCAGGGTGGCCGTAACCAGGATTCGGGCCTCCGAAACCAGCCCATAGTGGTTCGACTCGTCGTTTAGCGGGGTTTGTCCAGGTTTGTACGATCGTCGGCAAGGGCCCGAGGGGTAGGGCAGTCGCTGCCGAAGTGCGGCGCCGCCTGCTGTCGTTCCTTGACAACGACTCGAAACAGGCTCGGAGCAGTGGAGTTAGAGCCTTCCCCGGCCGGCCCGCCGCGCACGGTCGTCCACTCGGCTCTACATGACTTTGTCGGATCGCCTGTCAAGTTGCGGTGAGGCCTTTCACATATCGGACGGACCGATTGTCGAGTCTCCCTAACCCACGCTCGGGTCGCCCCGAAACTCCGGCTCGACGTGCGAGGTTGGGGGTGTGTGCGGGCCTGCTCGGGCGCCCGCCAAGGCATCGTCCGCTTATTCACCCGGAAAAGAATTCATTAATTCATTTCCTGATGGCCGTTCCGGCGTGATGCGCGGAATGGAAATTAACGGGTGGCGGATCATGGTACGGGTAATGCGGCGTACCCGTTGATCGGCCTGGACGGCCGTGCCGGATCACTCGCCCGTGGAGCCGGATCAGCCGCCCGTGGAAAGGCGTAAGTCGCGCACGCGCTTCCACCGCTGCGCCGTCACGATCTCGGCGGTCAGGCTCTCCTGGTCGTACACGATCGACCACCGGGTGTGGTACTGGGCGACCCGTTCGAGCAGCTTCATCGCGTCCGTGCCCGCGCCCTCGGCGAGCAGCCGGTAGCGACGGTCGGTCAGCTTGGTGGCCCGGTCGGCGCCGGTCATCGTGATGTTGGTGAGGTAGCGGTCGTCGATGACGTTCATGCGCCCGTCGGCGTACTCGACGACCGCGGACCTGCCCTCGCGGTCGGCGATCAGATAGTGGAGCTGCGGGCCGCCGGTGAAGTCGAGGTCGTAGCGGCGCATCAGCTCGATCGCCTCGGGCACGGTCGCGGCCCGGTCGAGCATCAGCCGGATGATCCGCACGCCGCTCACCACGGCGCGGCCCGGCGTGCGCGCGGGCAGCTCAGCGTCGGGCGCCTGGGCCAGGCCGACGGCCAGCCCCTTCTCGTTCATGCCGTCGAACGGGGTCAGCACCGCGTGCGCCAGCCGCCGCCGGTCCTGGGCGGCGTTCAGATCGGGCTTGGCCCCCGGCGGGAACAGGTAGGAGACGTCGGCCACGGAGAGCGAGGCGTAGCCGTCGGGCGGGTCGGAATGGATGACCATGGCCGGGTTGGGATCCCAGTCGAAGTTCCTGCCGAACTCGCCGGGGCGGTGGAACAGCGAGCACGCCCAGCCGTCGCCGCGCCTGGCCAGCTCCTCGTCCGTGAGCGGCGCCTCGGCGTTGTAGGCGCCGTGGTAGGTCATCTCGTACAGCGGCATGTCGTCCAGCCGGCGCAGGCTCGCCGACGTGCGGGCGATCTGGTCCTCCGTCTGCTTCAGCAGCCCGGGAGGTGACGCCGAGGGGGAGGAGGACGCCGGTGGCGGCGCGGCGGGGGGCGCGCACGCGGCGAGCGCCACCAGGGTCAGAGCCGACAACACCGCCACGGCAGGGGTCCGCATGACAGTAGTCTGCCTGCCGCGCCCCTACGATGTCACCCCGCCCGAAGGGGTCCGACGCCCATGCAGGCGCCTGGGTGGTCAGCGGTGACGGGCCGCCAGGGGTTCCCACCAGGCGCGGTTGTCGCGGTACCACGCCACCGTCTCCGCCAGGCCCGTGATGAAGTCCTTGGCCGGCCGGTAACCCAGCTCGGCAGTGATCTTGCCGTGGTCCAGGGAGTACCGGAGGTCGTGCCCCTTGCGGTCCTCCACGTACGTGACCATGTCCCAGTCGTGCCCGCACGCCTCCAGCAGCAGCCCGGTCAGCTCCGCGTTGGTCAGCTCCCGGCCGCCGCCGATGTGGTAGACCTCGCCCGGCCGCCCGCCGAGCCGCACCAGCTCGATGCCCGCCACGTGGTCGTCGATGTGCAGCCAGTCGCGTACGTTCCCGCCCGTCCCGTACAGCGGCACCGGAATCCCGTCCAGCAGATTCGTGATGAAAAGCGGGATCAATTTCTCCGGGTAATGATGGTGCCCGTAGTTGTTGGAACAGCGGGTGATCCGCACGTCCAGCCCGTGCGTACGGTGGAAGGACAGCGCCAGCAGATCGGCGGCGGCCTTGGTGGCCGAGTAAGGCGAATTCGGCCGCAGCGGCTCCGACTCCCCCCATGACCCTTCGGCGATGGAGCCGTACACCTCGTCCGTGGAGATATGCACAAACGTGCGGATGCCCTGCCGCACGGCGGCGTCCAGAAGGGTGAACGTTCCGGTGACATTGGTGCGGACGAATTCGCCCGCGGCCGCGATCGACCGGTCGACGTGCGACTCGGCGGCGAAGTGCACGATCTGGTCGTGCTCGGCGGCGAGGTCGTCGACCAGGCCGGGGTCGCAGATGTCGCCCTTGACGAAGGCGAAGCGCGGATGGTCGCTCACCTCGTCGAGGTTGGCCAGGTTGCCGGCGTAGGTGAGCGAGTCGAGCACCGTCACCTGCTCCGCCCCGCCGGCGGTCAGCAGCGTGCGGGCGTAGTGGGAGCCGATGAACCCGGCGCCACCGGTCACGAGCACTCTCATGGCTGCCTCCTTTCGCTCGATTTTCCGGGGCGCGCGGCCGTGGCGGAAGACGCGGCGAATGAAATAGGGGGCGGCCCGAGAATGGGCCGCGAGGATAGGGGGGAGGCGGGGTTGCCGCCGGACATGGACGGGGTCAGGCTTGCCGATAATGTGTTCACACGCGAAAGGATTTTCCGGTGAAAGGCATTGTTCTGGCCGGTGGGCACGGCACGCGCCTGTATCCGGTGACGCTCGGCATATCCAAACAACTGCTGCCGATCAATGACAAGCCGCTGATTTACTATCCGCTGTCGGTGCTGATGCTGGCGGGCATCAGGGAGATCCTGGTGATCTCCACGCCGGCCGATCTGCCCAACCTGCAGCGCCTGCTGGGCGACGGCGGGCATCTCGGCCTCGACATCGGCTACGCCCGGCAGGACGAGCCGGTCGGGCTGGCCGACGCGTTCATCATCGGCGCCGACCACGTCGGGGACGACTCCGTCGCCCTGGTGCTGGGCGACAACGTCTTTCACGGCAACGCCTTCTACGACCTGCTCCAGCGCAACGTCCAGAACGTGGACGGCTGCGTGCTGTTCGGCTATCCCGTCTCCGACCCGCACCGGTACGGCGTCGCCGAGACCGACGCGCAGGGCCGGCTCGTCTCCCTGGAGGAGAAGCCCGCCCGCCCCCGCTCCGACCGCGCGGTCGTGGGCCTCTACCTCTACGACAAGGACGTCGTCGACATCGCCAAGAACCTCAGCCCCTCGGCCAGGGGCGAGCTGGAGATCACCGACGTCAACCGCGTCTACATGGAACGAGGCAAGGCACGGTTGGTGGACCTGGGGCGGGGATTCGCGTGGATGGACGCAGGAACACCCGAGTCGATGCTGCAGGCCAGCCAGTACGTGCAGACGCTGGAGAAGCGGCAGGGGGTGCGGATCGCCTGCGTGGAGGAGGTCGCCCTGCGGATGGGCTTCATCGACCCGGCCGCGTGCCACCGGCTGGGGGAGAAGCTGGCCCCCTCCGACTACGGCAAGTACGTCTGCGCGGTGGCGGAGGAGCTCGGACACCGCCCCGGCTGAGTCCCGTTCAGACGGTGGCGTCGGCGCCCGCCCGCCCGGCCAGGCCGGCTTTCCCGGCCGCTCCGGCCCGTCCGGTCACACCGGCCCGGCCGTCCACGAAGACCTCCAGGCCGTCGAGGAGCCGCCCCAGGCTGAACTCGAACCAGGCGTTGATGTCGGCGACGTCCTCCTGCTCCTCGAACAGCCGCGTCAGCATCGGGAACTGGCCCGAGTCGAGCAGCTCCCTGATGGCGGGCGACTTGTCGCTGCGCCACTGCTGGGTCGTGCGGCCGGTGCGCCGTTTCGTCTCCAGCTCGTTGACCAGCAGCAGCGCGGCGCCCTGCACCTGGGCGCCGACCGCGATGGCCACCCAGTGCATGGTCACCGCGTCGAGCCCGAGCCCGTCCATCGCCCGCATCAGCCGCTCGACGTCGGCCAGCACGTTAGGACCGACCGGCGGCTGCGGCGTGGCCACGATCCGCAGGACCCACGGATGCCGGGAGTAGATCCCCCACTCGCGGCGGGCGGCGAACTCCAGACGGGTGCGCCAGCCCGCCTCCACGGGCGCGGCGCCGCCGTTCTCCCCGTGCACCGCGTGCACGGCGTCCACCATCAGGTCGATCAGCGCGTCCTTGCCGGAGACGAACCGGTAGAGCGACATCGTGGCGAGCCCGAGCTGGGTCGCGATCCGGCGCATGGAGACGGCGTCGAGGCCCTCGCGGTCGGCGATCTCGATGGCGGCCTGCACGATCTGCTGCACGCTCATGCCCTCGGGCGGCCGGGCGGGCGGGGTGCGCGGCGGCATCTCCCCGTTGACGGCGGGCCTCGGGGGAGAGCCCTTCCTGACGGCCGCCCGCGCCCGGTAAGCGCGAGCCTGACACGAGCGGGAGCAATATCGGGGCCGCCGCCCCCGGGGTGGGGCGTCGATGGGCTTACTACATTGCGCGCAGGTCAGCATGGCGTCCTCCGGTCATGAATTCTAACACAGGAGGTGTGTGACGAAAACGTTCCGGCCCCGTGACGTAATAATGTGACGCGGTGCCTCTGTACGACTACAGAATCGCAATCTACCGTGGTGTCAAGGTCCACTCAAGGTTGTACCGGCCGAGTGGCCGCCAGGAGCGGGTACGCTGTATACCGCTAGTGATGTACGCCGTACATAGGAGCGCCAACGTGAACGGAGCCCCACCCAAGGCCGGGCGCAGGGAATGGCTCGGGCTGGCCGTCCTGGTCCTGCCCGTGCTCCTCGTCTCCATCACCGTGACCGTCCTCTACTTCGCCGTGCCCTTCCTCAGCCTCGACCTGCGTCCGACCGGCACGGAGCTGCTGTGGATCGTGGACATCTACGCCTTCCTGCTGGCCGGCCTGCTCATCGCCATGGGGTCCCTCGGCGACCGGATCGGCCGCAGGAAGCTCCTTCTGTGGGGCGCGGCGGCGTTCGGGCTGACCTCGGCCGCGGCCGCCTACGCGCCCAGCGCCGAGCTGCTCATCGTCGCCCGCGCCCTGCAAGGAGCCGCCGCCGCCACGCTCATGCCGCCCACGCTGGCGCTGATCCGCAACATGTTCCACGACCCGGCCCAGCGGCGCACCGCCGTCGCGCTCTGGGCGGCGAGCTTCGCGGGCGGGAGCGTGCTCGGTCCGATCGTCGGCGGCTGGCTGCTCGAACAGGCGTGGTGGGGCGTCGTCTTCCTGATGAACGTGCCGATCATGCTGCTGCTCCTCGCGCTCGGCCCGCTCCTGCTGCCGGAGTACCGCGACCCCCGGCCCGGCCGGTTCGACCTGTGGAGCGCGGTGATGTCGCTGGCGGCCGTGCTCCCCGTCGTGTACGCGATCAAGCAACTGGCCGGAGGCGGCGCGGTGCTGGAGGTCACCGGGGCCATGGCCCTCGGCCTGATCTTCGGGTTCGCGTTCGTCCGGCGTCAGCGCCGGCTGGTCAGCCCGATGCTGGACCTGAGCCTCTTCCGCGACCGCGGTTTCGGCGTCTCCCTGCTGACCGACACCCTGGCGATCTTCGCCCTGGTCGGCGTGTTCTACTTCGTCTCCCAGTACCTGCAGATGGTGCTCGGGCTGCGGCCCTTCGTGGCCGGTCTGCTCACCCTGCCCGCCGCCGGCATGGCGCTGGTGGGCGCGCTGGTGGGGGCGGCGCTGGTGTCCAAGTTCC
Organism: Nonomuraea maheshkhaliensis; assembly: GCF_039529435.1. Lineage (NCBI taxonomy): Bacteria > Bacillati > Actinomycetota > Actinomycetes > Streptosporangiales > Streptosporangiaceae > Nonomuraea > Nonomuraea maheshkhaliensis. The sequence continues at coordinate 26,517 of NZ_BAAAMU010000084.1, read as the reverse complement.
GTCCGGGGCCGACCATCGCCGCGGGCATGCTCGTCGCCTGCGCCGGCTTCGTCGCGCTCTCCCAGGTCGGCCCCGGCAGCGGCGACGCGATCCTCATCACCGGGCTGGCGCTGCTCGGCGGCGGCATCGGCGTCGTCCAGGCGCTCGCCTCCGACCTGGTGGTGGCCGTGGCCCCACCCGAGCGGGCCGGCTCCGCCTCGGCCGTGCTGGAGGCGGCCACCGAGCTGGGCGGCGCCCTGGGGGTGGCGGTGCTGGGCAGCATGGGGCTGGCGGTCTACCGCTCGGCGTTCGTCGCGCCCGAAGGGCTGGCGCCCGAGGTGGCGCGGGTCGCGGGGGAGACGCTCGGCGGGGCGGCGGGGGTGGCCGTGAACCTGCCCGGGCACCTGGCCGACGCCGTGCTCGGCTCCGCCCGCGCCGCCTTCACCGAGGGCATGCAGCTCTCGGCGGTGGTGGCCGCGGGCATGCTCGGATTGGCCGCGCTGCTGACCGCGGTGACCCTGCGGCGGCTGGAGGCCGGCGTGGTGTCCGGCGAGGACGGCGGGCGCGTGCACCCATGACCCGTGACCCGGAACGCGCGACCTGGAACTCACCCATGACCCGTGACCCGGAACCTGCGACCCGGAACCCGGCCGGATTTCCGCTCGTCGCCGCGCGGAAATGCGCGGGGGACAATTCCACACACTTCAGAGCGGAAATCCGGGCCGGTGGCGCCAGGACACCCTTGTGGAGAGGCAGGAGGCGTTATCGCATCTGCAGGCGGCGGAACTGGTCGGGCAGGTCTCTGCGGCCCTTCACGTCCAATTTCCGGTAGATGCGGGTGAGGTGCTGCTCGACCGTGCTGACGGTGATGTAAATCTTCTTGGAGATCTCCCTGTTCGTGTACCCCAGGGCCGCCAGTGACGCCACCCGCTGCTCGGCGTCGCTCAGCAGGCTCATCGACTCCTCCTCCCCGTTCCCGGCCGGCTCCTCCACCGGGCCGACCGCCTTGCGCAGCGGCTCCGCCTGGACCTCGTCGGCGATCTTGCCCGCCTGCCGGCCCACCAGCCGCGCCTTGTTCGACTCGCCCAGCTCGTTCAGCGCGTGGGTCAGGTCCACCAGCGCGTACGTCAGCTCCAGCCTGTCCCCGCCGGTCTGGAGCAGGTCCACCGCCTCCCGCAACAGCGCGGGCCGCTGCGGCAGGTCGCTGGCCGCGGCCTGCACCCGGCGCGACATGCCCCTGATGCGCGGCGACTCCTCGCCCGGCAGCGCGTACGAGTGCCCGAGCACCGCACGGGCCTTGCCGCGCTGGCCCAGCCGCAGCAGCGCCGTCGCCACGCCGTGCCGCCACGGCACCAGCCCCGGCGTGTCCAGCCCCCACGACCGCATCAGGGACCCGCACGTCGTGAAGTCGCGCAGGGCGGCCTGGGCCTGCCCGGTGGCCAGGTAGTGGTGCGCCCTGGCCTGGAGATAGTGCAGCCCGAACCGGGTCTGCAGCAGCCCCTCCGGCAGGGGACGGCGCAGGTACTGCTCCGCCTCGTCGAAACGGCCCATCTCCGTGGAGGCCCTGATCTGCGCCGCCAGCGACAGGCCGACGAAGACACCGAGGCCGCGTGGCGGCAGCGGGGCCAGCGAGGCGTGGGCGTACTTCTCGGCGGCGATCAGGTCACCCTGGCGGATCGCGATGGCGGATCTCACGGCGGCCAGCAGCGTGCTCCAGGTGGGGGAGCGGCGGTGCACCGCCTCCTCGTACAGGCGGTCGCACCAGGGCTCGGCGCGGTCGGCCTGGTCGGAGTAGATCAGCGCCGACAGCGCCGTCTCCATCGTGTCGAGGTTCGCGTCGTCGAGCGTGACCGCCTGCAGCGCCCGTACGGCGCCGTCCAGGGTGGCCTCCTCCGGCCCGTCACGCAGCACGGCGGCCAGCAGGCTGGGTCCCTGCGCGGGCCAGACGCCCCACGAGCCCGGCCGGCGCGCGCCGTGCCGCCCGCCTCCACCGAGCAGCCCGCCACTCCGCCCCTCACTCCGCCCCTCACCCCGCCGTTCGCCGGGCCTCTCGCCGGGCCCCTCACCGCCAGCCGCGCTCCAGCGCCCGGTGCGGGGCCCGGCATGGGTCTCGACGCCGGCGCCGCCAGGAACGTCGCCCGAAGCCTCTCGCGAGAACCCGGCCCGGACCTCGGGAAAGGTGGTGGCCAGCCAGTCCTCGGTGGCCGTGAGCCGCTGCGCCGCCTCGTCGTCGCCCGGATCGGGCAGCCCGCGCAGCGTGTCACCTGCGGCCTCCAGCGCGCCGTGCCAGAGCTGGTAACGCAGCAGGGTCGTGGTGTCGTCGAAGGACAGCCGCCCCTCCCGCGCCGCCTTGGCCAGCGGGCCGAGATGCTGCCTGACCACGGCGGGGTTGAACCGCCACTCCGCCCGCGCGAGCGCGGCCACGAGCCTGGTGCGCTCATCGTCGTCGGCGCACACCTCGATCGCGAGCTTCAGGCACCGTACCGCGAATTCCGGCTGGTCGCCGGGCAAGCCGTCGTCGGCGGCCAGCCGCAGCTCGGCCAGCGCCCACGGCTCGCCGGCCCAGCCGGACTCCAGCAGGTGCCTGGCCACGGCGGACGGCACGGCGCCCTCGGCGTGCAGCAGCCGCGCGGCGCCCGCGTGCATCGCGGTGCGCTCCTCCTCGCTCATTCCGTCGAGCACGGCCGTGCGTACGGCGGCGTGCCGGAAGTCTCCCGACTCCAGCAGCCCGATCCCGCCCAGCGCGCACATGGCCTGCCGCACCGCGACGGGGCTGAGCCCGAGCAGCTCGGGCAGCAGGTGGGCGGCCGCCTGTCCCAGCAGTGCCAGCCCCCTGGCCGTCTGGAGCACGGTCGGGTCGCCCCGGTGCAGCACCGCGCGGACGGAGCGGGCGAACGCGTAGCCCACCACCAGCTCGCCCGCGTTCTGGCCGGCGGTCACGTAGTCCTCGATCAATGCTTTGACCAGAAGCGGGTTGCCGCCGGTGACCGCGTGACTCGGCGGGCCGAGCACGTGCGCGGCCGGACCGCCCGCCAGCTGCTCCCACATCCGCCGCACCCCGTCGGGCGGCAGCATCCCGACCCGGACGCGCTGGTAGTGCGGGTGCCGGGTGAGCGCGACCTCCACCATCGGCTCCATCCCGTGGATGTCCTCGGTCGTGGTCACCACCAGGAACACGTTGCTGCTCTTCAGCCGCTGGACGAAGTGGAGCAGCAGGTGCCACGACGGCGGGTCGGCGTGCTCCACGTCGTCCACGGTGATCAGCAGCGGCGCGCCGTCCGAGAGCTCCAGCACCGCCGACCACAGCCGCTGCGTCATGTGCAGCCAGGCCCGGTCGTCGGTGGCGGGCGGCTCCTCGCACGCCCGGTCGAACGTCATGCTCTCGATCAGCTCGGCCGCCTGCGAGGCCAGCTCAATCGGCAGCGCGGCGCTGTGGAATAGCTGGCTGATCACCCCCAGTGATAAATTACGATCGGTACGTGAACAGGTCGCGCTCAGCCACGTGGCCCCCGCTTTGACCGCATCCTGGCCGAAGGCGTAAACGAGCTCAGTTTTTCCCGCGGCGGTCGGCCCGGTGATGGCGACGACCCGCCCGCCGGCCTGCGCCGTCAGGTGCAGCTGGCTATTCAGCAGGGACAATTCGCTGGTACGGTCGATCAGTAACATCAGGCTCCCCGGTTGCCTGTGCGTGGCTCAGGTGCAGCGCTGATCCACCCTGTCCCGCACACAGTTACAGTCGCAAATCCGTCTAGACCCTCAACATTCTGTACCTATTCGCGGTAACTAAGCAATGCCTTAGTTATTCATCACGCGATGGCTGTAATTCATCATTTCATCACGCCGTACGAGGCCGGCTCGTGAGTTTTACCAGACGCGCTGCGACCCCCTATCGGAACCGCACGAACTAGGGGTTTGCGACGCCCGTCCGCGTCCTCGAATATTAAATTATCGCTCTATCGAAGTAAGGATGTTATTGGCCTCATGGACGACAACACGACACCCGGCGACTGGATCCGGCACTTCGCGCGGCGGCCAGGAGACGGAGCCGTGCTGCTCTGCCTGCCGCACGCGGGCGGCTCGGCCGGCTCCTTCATGCCCGTCGCGCGCCTGGCCGGCGAGTGGGCCGAGGTGCTGTCCGTGCAGTATCCGGGGCGGCAGGACCGGCGCCTCGAACCGTGCGTGGACAGTGTGACCGACATGGCCGACCGGATCGCCGCCGAGGTGCGCCCGTGGACGCGCCGGCCGCTGATCCTGTTCGGGCACAGCATGGGCGCCGTGGTGGCGTACGAGCTGGCGCGGCGCCTGGAGCGGTCCGGGATCACGCCGGCCGGGCTGTTCGTGTCCGGGCGGCCGGCGCCCTCGTTCGTGCGCGACCGCGGCCTGCACCGCAAGCCCGACGCCGACCTGCTGGCCGAGGTGCGCGCGCTCGGCGGCACAGCCTCCGTGCTGCTGCAGGACGAGGAGTTCATGCGCGCGGCGCTGCCCGCGATCAGGGCCGACTACCGGGCCATCGAGACCTACCGGCACGCCGAGGGGCCGGCGCTGGGCTGCCCGGTGATCGCGCTGACGGGCGAGGACGACCCCAGGGCACCGGCCGAGGACGTGGCGGCCTGGCGCGCGCACACCACCGGGGCGTTCCGCATGCACACCTTCCCCGGCGGCCACTTCTACCTGACCGAGCACCTGCCGCGGATCGTCTCCCTGATCCGCGAGCACGCCGCCGCGACCGTCCCGTCTCCCTGACCGTCCGCCGGGCCGGCCGTCCGGCCGCTCGGCCGCCCGGGCACCCGCTCGCCACGTCGGCCGCCCGGTCTGATGTCCGATCAGATGGCCGGTCCGCCGACTGCCAGGCCGGTCGTCCGGTCAGCCGTCCGTATCGTGCAGGGCGCGGCGGAGGGCGCCGACCATGTCGGCGTTCATCCGCCGTGTCAGCGCCACGTCCGCGATGATCGCGGCCCCGTGGAACGCGCCGGGATACAGGTGCAGTTCGGTCGGCACACCGTCCTGCACGAGCCGCTGCGCGTACGCGATGCCCTCGTCGCGCAGCGGGTCGAACTCGCACACCGCCACGAACGCGGGCGGCAGCCCGCTCAGGTCCGCGGCCCTGATGGGCGCCGCGTACGGCGGCGCGATCCCGTCACGACCCAGGTAGTAGCGCCAGCTCAGCACGGCGTCGGGCCGGTTCCACATCGGTGTGTCGGTGAAGGCCCGCATCGAGGGCGTGGCCAGCCGGTCGTCGGTCACCGGCACGTCCAGGAACTGGAACCGCAGCGGCGGCCCGCCACGGTCGCGGGTGAGCAGCGCCAGCGCGGTGGCCAGGTTGCCGCCCGCGCTGTCACCGGCGGCCGCGATCCGGTCCGGGTCCACACCCAGCCCCCCGGCCGCGCCCGCCAGCCACTCCAGGGTGGCGTACGTGTCGTCGAGCGCCGCCGGGTACGGATGCTCGGGCGCCAGCCGGTAGTCCACGGCCACCACGACCGCCGGTACCAGGTCGGCCAGCCGCAGGCAGCGTACGCTGAAGTAGTCGAGCTCTCCCGACACGAAGCCGCCGCCGTGCAGATAGATGATCGCGGGCAGCGGCCCCTCCGCCCGAGGCCGGAAGACCCGCACCGGCACCCCACCGGGTACCCCGCCGGCCTCACCACCGGTCGCATCACTGGGCACCCGCCGGTCCTCGACCGTCACCTCGCGCCGTGGCGTGTACGACGGCAGCCGCCGCTCGATCTCGGCCAGCAGGGCCGGGTCGGGCGGCGGGCCGTCCCGCCGGATCACCTCGCTCAACGGCACGGACGGGATCAGCTCGGCGTAGGGGACCAGCTCCGGATCGAAGGCGTACGGCAAGAATCTCTCCTCGTTCAGGTGTAGGCGTGGAACCCGCGGCCCGTCTTCCTGCCGAGCAGGCCGCCCTCGACCATGCGCAGCAGGATCGGCGGCGGCGCGAGCTGCGGCTGCTTGAGCTCCTGGTACAGGGCCGAGGCGATGGAGGTGACGGTGTCGAGCCCGATCAGGTCGGCCAGCCGCAGCGGCCCCACCGGATGGCCGCAGCCCAGCGTCATGCCCTTGTCGACCATCTCGGCGTCGGCGAAGCCCGACTCGACCAGCCGCATCGCCGACAGCAGGTACGGGATCAGCAAAGTGTTGATCAGGAAGCCGGCCCGGTCCTGCGACTCGATGACCTCCTTGCCCAGCACCCCGGAGACGAACGCGGCGGCCCGCTCGCGGGTCCGTTCGGCCGTCAGCAGCGAGGCGACCAGCTCGACCAGCGGCAGCAGCGGGACCGGGCTGAAGAAGTGCACCCCGATCACCCGCTCGGGCCGGCTGGTGGCGCGGGCCATGCGGATGATCGGGATGGAGGAGGTGTTGGAGGCCAGAACAGCCTGCGGATCCTCGATGATCTTGTCGAGTTCGCCGAACACGTGCAGCTTCAGCGCCTCGTCCTCGGGGACCGCCTCGATCACGAACTCCCTGTCGGCCAGCTGGTGCAGGTCCGTGGTGAACGAGACGCGCGCCAGCGCCGCGTCCCGCTGCTCCATGGTGATGGCCCCCTTGCGCACGCCCTGGCCGAGCGAGCGGGTCACCCGCTCAAGCCCGCGCGCGCCCGCGGCGGGGGACTGGACGGCCACGCGGACGTCGAGGCCCGCGCGGGCGCACACGTCGGCGATGCCGGCTCCCATGAGCCCGCAGCCGACCACGCCGATCTTCTCCGGCTGGTTCATCGTTCCTCCTCCTGCGCCGCCCACCGCAGCAGGCCCGCCCCGATCGCCATCCCGCCGCCGAACCCGGCCAGCAGCACCAGGTCCCCGTGCCGCAACATGCCGGCCCTGTTCGCCTCGTCCAGCGTCACCGCCACCGAGGCGCTGCCCACGTTCCCGTACCGGTCGACCGTGCGGGGCATGAGCGCGCCTCCCAGCCCCGCACGCTCGGCCAGCTCCGTCACCAGGACGCCGTTGGCCTGGTGCGGGATGAACACGTCCACCTCGGAGAGGCTGTGCCCGTGCCGGGCGGCCAGTGCCGCCAGCGCCGGCGGCACCCGTTCCAGGACGAATTCCTTGACCTGACGGCCCTCCATCCGGAAGAAGCCGTCCTCCACCCTGATCAGCCCCTGACGGGACCCGTCGGAGGCCAGCTCGAAGCCGAGAAATCCGGAAGGCGCCGGTCGAGGGGCCGGTCCAGGGGCCGGTCCAGGGGCCGGTCCCACCACCGCGGCGCCCGCCCCGTCGCCGAACAGCACCGCCGTGCGCCGGTCGGAGAAGTCCAGGATGCGCGAGTACACGTCCGCGGCCACCACCAGCACCGGCCGTCCGCTCTCGGCCACCAGGTCCCTGGCCAGCGCCAGGCCGTAGACGAAGCCGCTGCACACGGCGTTGACGTCGAAGCAGGCCGCGCCGGTCGCGCCCACCGCGTGCTGCACGGTGACCGAGACCGGCGGCTGCGGCGTGTCGGCCGTGGAGGTGGAGACGATGACGTAGCCCAGCTCCGCCGGGTCGATCCGCTCCAGGGCCCGCTGCGCGGCGCGCACGGCCAGGTCGGCGGTGCTCTCGCCGGCCGCCGCGAAGCGCCGTGACGAGATGCGCGTCCTGGCCACGATCCACTCGGGTGTGACACCCGCCGCCGCGGCCAGCTCCTCGTTGCCCACCTCTTCCTTCGGCAGGTAGGAGCCGGTGGCGACGATTCCCACGGCACGCACGTTGTCGCTCCCGCCTCAGCCGCGCAGGGCGTGCAGACGATCCTCGCCGACGCGGGCGCGGAAGCCGGGATCCGTCACGCCCATGCCCGGCTCGGGAGCCAGGCAGAGCACGCCGACCTTGCCCTGATGCTCGTTCAGCTGGACGAGCCTGGCCGCCTCGGCGACGTCCTCCAGCGGGTACTGCGTGGCCAGCGTCGGCACCAGCACGCCCCTGGCGAACAGCCGCAGGCACTCCCACGTCTCCTGGAGGTTGGCCGCGTGGCTGCCGACGATCCGCTTGAGGTTCATCCACAGGTAGCGGTTGTCGTACTCGTGCGCGAAGCCCGTGCTCGATCCGCACGTGACGACCGCGCCGCCGCGGCGGACCACGAAGGTGGAGATGCCGAACGTGTCGCGGCCCACGTAGTCGAAGACCACGTGCGGATCCTCGCCCGTCGCGGCTCTGATCGCCCGGCCCAGCCGTTTGCCCGCGGCGATCGTCTCGCCCGGCGTGGCCGGCGGCCGGCCGCCCAGCCCGATCTCGTTGCGGTCGATGACGACGTCGCAGCCGAGCCGGCGCAGCAGATCGGCCTTGCGCTCCGAGCCGACCACGCCGATCGGGACGCCGCCCGCCGCCTTGACCATCTGCACCGCGTACGCGCCGAGCCCGCCCGCCGCGCCCCAGATCAGCACCAGGTCGCCCAGCTTGATCGGGGTGCCGCGCTGGCTGATCAGCATCCGGTAGGCGGTGACCGCGCACAACGGGATGGACGCGGCCTCCTCCCAGGTCAGGTGGGCCGGCTTGGGCGCGAGCTGGCTGGCCCGCGCGACCGTGTAGTGGGCGAGCCCGCCGAAGTTCGTCTCGAACCCCCACACCCGCTGCTCGGCGCCCATCATCCCGTCGCCGTGCGTGGCGGGCTCCTGGTCGTCCACGTACGACGGGCTGATGACCACGTGGTCACCCGGCCGCCAGCGGCGCACGCCGTCGCCGACCCGGACGATCACGCCCGCGCCGTCGGAGCCGAGCACGTGGTACGGCAGGTCGTGGCGGCGGGCGTACCCGCCGGTGGCGGCGAAGCGTTCGAGGAAGCCGAAGGTCGGCAGCGGCTCGAACATCGCCGACCACACCGTGTTGTAGTTGATCGAGCTGGCCATCACCGCGACCAGCACCTCGTCGGGGGCCAGCTCCGGCATCGGCACGGTGCCCACGCGCAGCGACTTGCGCACGTCCTTGTCGTCGCCGTCGTTCATACCGTCGAACATGTGCACGTCCTCCACCCGCAGGTGGGCGGCGAGATAGTCGCCGGGCACCGGGGCCGCGGCCAGTTCCTCCGGGCTCGCACCGCTCAGCACGGCTTCGGTCAGGGCATCCATGACGCTTCGTCCTTCCGGTTCACTTCCGGCCGGTCTTGTCCGGTCCGCTTCCGGTCCGTTCGCGTCCCGCTTCCGGTCCGGTTCACAACGGGATGTTGGCGTGCGGGCCCCGCCTGGAGGGCGCGGCGGCCAGCGCCGCGGACAGTTTGCGCCGGGTCGCGCTGCGCTCGATGATCTCGTCCACGACGCCCAGGGACCGCGCCCTGTCCACGCCGCCGCTCTCGCGGTCGAGCCGCTCGGCCAGGCTGCGCTGCAGCGTCGCCCGCTCCGCCTCTGGCGCCCTGGCCAGCTCCTTGCGGTGCACGATGCCGGCCGCGGCCTCGGCGCTCATCACCGCGATGCTGGTGCCGGGCCAGGCGAAGACGCGGGTGGCGCCGAGCGAGCGGGAGTTCATCGCGATGTACGCCCCGCCGTACGCCTTGCGCGTCACCAGCGTCACGCGCGGCACCTCGGCGGCGGCGAAGGCGTGCAGCAGCTTGGCGCCCCGCCTGATCACGCCGTCCCACTCCTGCCGCACGCCCGGCAGGTAGCCGGGCACGTCGGCCAGGACGACGAGCGGCACGCCCAGCGCATCGCACATCCGGACGAAGCGGGCGGCCTTCTCGGCGCTGAGCGAGTCGAGGCAGCCGCCCTTGCGCAGCGGGTTGTTGGCGACGACCCCGACCGCGCCGCCGGTGAGCCGGCCGAGGCCGATCACGATGTTCGGCGCCCAGCGCGGCTGCAGCTCGACGAACGGCTGCCCGGGATCGAGGATCGCCTTGACCAGCGGCCGCACGTCGTAGGCGCGGCGGGGGTTGTCCGGCAGCAGCCCGGCCATCCCGTCGCAGTCGCCCGCGGTGCGCGGGGAGAACAGGGAGGGGCCGGCCAGCAGGCCGGTGAGCTGGCGCGCGGTGGCGTAGGCGGCCTCCTCGGTCGCGGTGACCACGTGGGCGACCCCGGACTTGACGCCGTGGGCGGCGGGGCCGCCGAGCGCCTCCATGTCGATCTCCTCGCCGGTGACTTTGCGGACCACGTCGGGCCCCGTCACGAACATCCGCGCGGGCTCCGCCATGATCACCACGTCGGTGAGCGCCGGGCCGTAGGCGGCGGCCCCGGCGGCCGGGCCCAGGATGACGCTGATCTGCGGCACCCGGCCCGACGCCCGCGTGATGGCGGCGAACACCCGCCCCACGCCGTCCATCGACTCCACGCCGTCGGCCAGCCGCGCGCCGCCCGAGTGCCAGAGCCCGATCACCGGGCTGCCCTCGCGGGCCGCCCGGTCGATGGCCGCCACGATCCGCTCGCAGCCGCCGGCGCCGAGCGCGCCGCCCATGACGGCCGCGTCGGTGCAGAAGGCGAGCACGGACCGGCCGCCGATCCTGCCCCGCGCGGTCGCCACACCCGTGGCGTCGCTCTCGGTCAGGTACGTCACCGAACCCGGGTCGAGCAGGCGGGACAGGCGGACGGCGGGAGCGCGGCCATCCAGCCGGGAATTTTCTGCAATGACCGTCAACGCCGTCATCCGTTCGTCGCGGAGAGGTAAAGGCAAATGCACGCTAACCGCGGGGCGGCGACCGGACCAACCCCTTAGCACCCCTATCCCGACACCGGTGTCAGCGTTATCCGGCCGGCCGCGGCGGACTCCACGGCGGCCCGGCCGTAAACGAGCGGGAAATATTCGCCGCGCTGCCACGACGCGGCCAGGTCGCGATAATGCGGATCGCGCGGGTCACCGGACTGCCCGGGGGCGTTGATCGCGAGCGAATTGTCCCAGGCGCCCACGTCGAGCACCATTCTGAACGACGCCCCTGAAACGTGCCGGAAATCGGTCGGAAGATAGGTCGAGGCGTTCACCGTGTACGCCGACCCGCCACGCGGGAACGGGCCCACGTCGTCGCCGGCGGCGGAGGTGAAGGTCGTGCGCTGCAGGTCGCCCCACCGCCAGGCGGCCGGGTCGGGGCCGAGCCGGGCCGCCACGTCGTCGTAGGCGGCGGCCAGCGTGCGCACGATCAGCGCCTCGTGGCCGCCGCGCGCCAGCTCCTCCAGGATCGTGCGCAGGTCGAAGAAGGGCACCTCGGGCGGCAGCCCCGACTCCGCGACGAACCCGGGGCCGAGATGGCGGGTCAGCCACGTCTCGAACAGGGCGGCGGGCCCGGAGTCCACCGCGCACACCCCGTCGAACCCCTTGAGCACCGCCAGCGCCCGCACCGCCGACGGGTCCTGCGTCGTCAGGTCACGCAGCAGCGGCACCAGCGACCTGGCCGGCAGGGACACCACGTCGTTCTGCAGCCGGGCCGAGCTCCGCACGTCGGCGCGCTGGTCGGCGGAGAGCACCTCGTCGATCCGCTGGCGCCGGAACGGCTGATCCCACTCGTACCCGACGACCGGCGCGCCGGGCGGCAGGTTGTACTCGTTCGCCGAGGCCACGAACCCGGCCGGCGGATCGAGCAGGCGGGGCAGCTCGCGGCCGTCGCGGAAGCCGGCCCACTCGTAGCGGCCGTCGCCGGGCACGGGCAGCAGCCCGTCGTAGCCGGTCCGCTTCGGGGCCAGGCCGCCGGGCACCCAGCCGACGTGACCGCGGGAGTCGGCGTAGATCTGGTTCTCCGGCGGGCCGCCCCAGGTGCGCATGGCCTCGGTGAAGCCGCCGAAGTCGCGGGCGCGCAGGTAACGCATCGAGCCGAAGTAGGGCGCGGTGCCGGGCTCCAGCCACGTGGTGCGCAGCGCGTACGCCAGGCCGCGCTCAGGGTCGGTCGCGATCACCGGGCCGTGCCGGGTGAACGTCAGCTTCGCCGGCCGCCCGGCGATCTGCTCGGTGACCTCGCGGAACGGCTCCCACCCGCCCTTGTACGCGTACGAATCGCCCTTGGTCCGGTAGACGTACAGATCCTCCTGGTCCATCGCGAAGACGGTCAGGCCGAACGCGATCGTGCCGTTGTGCCCGATCGAGACGCCGGGCAGGGCCGGCTCGCCCGCGCCGATGACGTCGAGCCCCGGCGCCGACAGGTGGGTGAGATAACGCAGCGCCGGCGCGGTCAGCGACCGGTGCGGGTCGGAGGCCAGCACCGGCCGGCCCGTCGCGGTGCGGCCGGGCGAGACCGCCCACGCGTTGCTGCCCTCCGACACCGCCCGCGGCTCGGTGACCAGCGTGTTCCCCGTGACCCTGACGCCCTGGGTACCGAGCTGGTAGACGCGCAGCACGTCGGCGGGGATCGCGCACGGGTCGAGCCCGCGCGGCACCCGCGTCTCGTGCGCGGGCTGGAGCCGCCACAACTTGCGGTCGGCCTCGATGCCCGCCTTGCACACGACGGCGGCGCGCAGCACCTCGGTGGACAGGTTCATCGCCAGGCCGTGGCTGCGGACGCGCACCACGTCCTCGGGCCGCCATCGGGACGGGCGGTAGCCGAGCCGGGTGAACTCGGGCGGCATCGCCTCCGGGTGCTCCTCCAGGTGCGCGACATAGGCGTTGATCCCCGCGGTGAAGGCGGTCGCGGCCTGCCGGGCGCCGGGACCGTAGGCCGCCCACTCGCGGTCCATGTCGCCCCGGTAGAGGAACAGCCGGGCGGCGCGGTCGCGCTCGGCGTGCTCGGGCCCGAACACCTCCGACAGCAGCCCGAGCCCGCGCCGCCGCCACAGGTCGAGCTGGAACAGCCGGTCCCGCGCGGCGTTGAAACCCTGCGCCAGGAAAAGGTCCTGATCATTTTCCGCGTAAATGTGCGGAACTCCCCAGCGGTCCACGATTATCTCCGCGGGCGCGCGTAATCCAGGCACCTGGAATCGTTTCTCCGGAATGACGTGCAGCGGTACGGCCAGCATAATGACGGCCAGCAGAATCCTTCCCATGACACGCATCAAACGGGCGCCGGGGAAGCCGGTCAACGGCATTACCCCCGTTTAGGGGAGTGGCCGCACGATAAGGGTTGGTAGGGGGTTGTTCGGCGGCTCGCGGGCGGCCGACCATGAAACGTCAGCCAGGCCCTTCGAAAGGTCACACCAATGCAGTTGCACCGACTGGACGTGGACGGCGCCTTCCTGGCGGATCCGGTGATCTACCCCGACGACCGAGGCCACTTCCTGGAGCTGTTCAGCCAGCCCGCCTTCCAACGGGACGTCGGCCACGAGCTGAACGTGGCCCAGGTCAACTGCTCGCTGTCGCGGCGGGGCACGATCCGGGGCCTGCACGCGGTGGCGCTGCCCAGCCAGGCCCGCTACGTCACCTGCCCGCAGGGCGGCATCATCGACATCGTCGTGGACATCCGGCTGGGCTCGCCCACGTACGGGGAGTACGTCGCCGCCGAGCTGACCGAGACCAACCGGCGGGCACTCTATCTGGCCGAGGGCCTCGCCCACGGCTTCGCCCCGCTCACCGACGAGGCGACCGTCGTCTACCTGTGCTCCAGCACCTGGGCGCCGGGCCGCGAAGTGCAGATCAACGCGCTCGACCCCGAGCTGAACCTGCCCTGGCCCGTCACCCCCGAGCCGCTGATGTCGGAGAAGGACCGCGCCGCCCCCACACTGCGGGAGGCCGCCGAGCGCGGCCTGCTGCCCGACTACCGCGACTGCCAGGAGCTGTACGCCCGCCTCGACGGCCTGGCCGTGGGCGGTGACCGGCGATGATCCCGCTGTTCAAGGTCGCCATGTCGGCCGAGGCCCCGGCGGCCGCCGCCGAGGTGCTCGGCAGCGGCATGGTCGGCCAGGGCCCCAAGGTAGAGGCGTTCGAACGGGCACTGGCCGCCCGCGTCGGCAACCCGCGCGTCGTCACCGTCAACAGCGGCACCTCCGGCCTGACCCTGGCCCTGCGCCTGGTCACCGGCCACCGGCCGGCGAGCGGCGGCGAGGTGCTGTCCACGCCGCTCACCATGGAGGCCACCAACTGGGCGATCCTGGCCAACGGCCTGCGCATCAAGTGGGTGGACGTCGACCCGGCCACGCTCAATATGGACCTCGACGACCTGGCCAGGAAGATCACCCCCAGCACGCGCGCCATCGTGGTCGTGCACTTCGCCGGCTACCCCGTGGACCTGGCCAGGCTGGAGGCCGTGCTCGACCGGGCCGAGGCGCTGCACGGGTTCCGGCCGCCGGTCGTCGAGGACTGCGCCCACGCCTGGGGCGCCACCTACGACGGCACGCCGATCGGCGCGCACGGCAACGTCTCCGTCTTCAGCTTCCAGGCCATCAAGCACCTGACCTGCGGCGACGGCGGCGCGATGGCCCTGCCGACGCCGGAGCTGCACCAGCGGGCCCGGCTGCTGCGCTGGTTCGGCATCGAACGCTCCGCCGACCGGCTGAGCAACCCGCCCGACGTCGCCGAGTGGGGCTACAAGTTCCACATGAACGACATCAACGCCGCCGTCGGCCTGGCCAACCTGGACACGGCCGAGCGGGCGCTGGCCAGGCAGCGGGAGAACGCCGCCTTCTACGACGCCGAGCTGGCGGGCGTGGCCGGGGTCGAGCTCACCGAGCGGGCGGCCGATCGCACGCACTCGTTCTGGATCTACCCGATGAAGGTCGAGGACCGGGCCGGGTTCGTCAAGCGCATGAACGAGGCCGGGATCATGGCGAGCAACGTGCACGAACGCAACGACAAGCACTCCGTGGTGCGCGGATTCGCCGCCGACCTGCCCGGCCTCGACGCCGTCGCCCCGCGCGTCGTGTGCGTGCCGGTGGGGTGGTGGGTGAGCGACGAGCAGCGCCGGCACATCGCCGACACGATCAAGCGGGGCTGGTGAACGATGTCCCGCACCGCCACCGTGAAGGGTCACCTGCCGTTCGGGCCGTACCGGACCTGGTACCGCCGCACCGGCGAGCTGCCCGGCGCCGGGCCCGCCGTCGTCGCGCTGCACGGCGGCCCCGGCAGCACCCACGACTACCTCGTCGGCCTGGCCGCCCTGGCCGATCACGGCTACCCCGTCATCCACTACGACCAGCTCGGCAACGGCGGCTCCACCCACCTGCCCGACGCGCCTCCCGGCTTCTGGACGCCGCGCCTGTTCCTGGACGAGCTGGACAACCTGCTCGACCGGCTCGGGCTGCGTGACGGCTACGTGCTGGTCGGGCAGTCGTGGGGCGGGATGCTGGGCGCCGCCCACGCCGCCGCCCGGCCGCCGGGGCTGCGCGGGCTGGTGATCGCGAACGCCCCCGCGTCGTACCCGCTGTGGCTCAAGGAGATGGCGGTGTTGCGCGGCCGGCTGCCACCCGGTGTGGACGACGTGCTGCGGGCTCATGAGGAGGCTGGTACGACCGACTCGCGGGAGTACTTCGAGGCGATGATGGTCTTCTACAACCGCCACGTCTGCCGGCTGTCCCCTTGGCCTCAGGAGTTTCAGGCCACCTTCATGGAGATCTACAACGATCCGACCGTCTACTACGCGATGAACGGGCCCAGTGAGTTCCACGTGATCGGGTCCTTGCGCGACTGGGGCGTGGAGGACCGGGTCGCCGACATCGAGGTGCCCACCCTGCTCATCTCGGGGCGGCACGACGAGGCCACCCCGGAGACCGTGCGGCCGTACTTCGAGCTCATCCCCGACGTGCGGTGGGAGATCTTCGAGAACTCCAGCCACACCCCCCACCTGGAGGAGCCGGAGCGGTTCACGCAGGTCCTGCTCGACCACCTGAAGGAGTGCGGATGAGCGGCGGCACCGCTTTCGTCTTCCCCGGCATGGGGCCCACGGACGCGGGGGAGGCGGCCGCCTTCCTCGAACGCGACCCCGTGGCCCGCGAGCTGTTCGGCCGCGCCTCCGACACCGTCGGCTACCCCGTGGCCGAACGGTACGCCGAGGCGGACGACGACTACAGCGAGGCCGCGCAGGTGGCGTTCCTGGTGAACTGCCTGGCGCTGGCCTCCTGGGCCGAGCGCGAGCTCGGCCTCACCCCCGAGCTGTGCGTGGGGCCCAGCTTCGGCGGGAAGGCCGCCGCCGCGTACGCGCAGGCGCTCGGCTTCGAGCCGGCCGTGCGCATGACGGCCGAGATCGCCCGCCACACGCGGGACTACTTCGCCACGGCCCACCCCGGCGTCGTCACCCACTCCTTCGTCCGCGTGCCCGGCCCCGCGCAGGCGGAGATCATGCACGACCTGGAGCGGCGCGGGATCTGGCACGAGCTGTCGTGCCGCGTGGACCACGACTTCGTCATGCTGTCGCTACCCGGCGCCGAGCTGGACTGGCTGGACGGGCGGATCAGGAAGGCCGGCGGCCTGTCGCTCTACACGATGCGCCCGCCCATGCACGCCGCCGCGTTCGCGCCGCTGCGCCGCACGGTCGAGCGGGAGGTGCTGGCGGGGCTGGAGTTCGCCGACCCCAAGCTGCCGGTGCTGGACGACGCCGGCGGCGCGGCGCTCACGACGGGGGAGCAGGTGCGCACGCTGCTGCTCGACGCCTTCGTCCGGGCGCCGTCCTGGCCGTCCGTGGTCGAGTCGATGCTGCGGCGCGGGATGACCCGGCTCTGCGTGACGGGCCAGGACAGCCTGTTCGGCCGGGTGCCGGTCACGACGCGGAACTTCACCGTGGTCGCCGTGAACCCGAGGTCGGCCCTGAAGGGCAGGCGCTGAAGGGCAGGCGCTGAAGGGCAGGCGCTGAAGGACAAGCGCTGAAGGGCCGGTTCTGAGGGGGCCGGTTCTGGGAGACGCGGTGCTGAAGGGACGGCGGCTCAAGGGACGGCGGCGGAGCCGTGGCGGCCCCGCCCGCGCTCAGCTCGCCAGGGACAGCGCCCGCCACAGCGTGGCGGGCGTCCCGAACGTCTCCCGCGTCAGCGCCTCGGCGGCCAGGCGCACGCCGTACGCCTGCTCCAGGGACGTCAGCAGCTCGACAATGGCCATCGAGTCGAGCCCGGCGTCGGTCAGATCGGTGTCGGCGCGCAGTTCTTCGCCGGGCCCGAGAAAAGGAAGCGCGCCGCGGACGAGCGTCTCGAACTTGTCGTCCCAGGGGGAAGTCATGATTTCCTCGCTTTCGGTAGGACTCACGTAATCGACGGTATAGGTGGAGCCCGGAGATGTCCATCACGAAAATCAATCAGCCTCTTTATTCGATATTCAGGAAGGGGCTCGCCAGGAATCCCGGCGGGCGCGCGTTCACGATCGGCGGCGACAGCGCCACGTACGCCGAGACGGACGCGGCGGCCCTGCGGCTGGCGGGCGGCCTGGCCGGGCGCGGGCACACCGCCGTGGGCGTGCTGGCCCCGCGCGGCCGGACCGCGTACGTGGGCATCCTGGCCGGGCTGTACGCGGGGCTGACCGTCGTGCCGCTCAACCCCGGCTTCCCCCGGGCGCGCACGCTGGCGATGGCGCGCGCGGCCGGCGTGTCCGTGCTGGTCGCCGACGGGCCCGCGGACGAGCTGGGCCTGCCCGCCGCCGGCGGAGGCCCGCCGCTGGCCGAGCGGCTGCCCGTACGGGCGGGGGACGTGCTGTACGTGCTGTTCACCTCGGGCTCAACCGGCACGCCCAAGGGGGTGCCGATCACCCACGGCAACCTGAGCTCCTACTTCTCGTGGGCGGAGCGGCGCTTCGGCTTCGCCCAGGACGACGTCTTCTCGCAGACGTTCGACCTGACCTTCGACTGCGCCATGTTCGACCTGTTCTGCGCCTGGGGCGCGGGCGCGCACGTGCGCGACGTGCCCCCGCACGCCTACCGCGACCTGCCCGGCTACCTCGCCGCGCACGGCGTCACCGTCTGGTTCTCCACGCCCGGAGCGATCGGCGCCGTCCGCAGGGCCGGCGGCCTGATCCCCGGCTCGATGCCGGGCCTGCGCTGGAGCCTGTTCGCCGGGGAGGCGCTGAAGTGCGCCGACGCCGCCGCCTGGCAGGCCGCCGCGCCCGCCGCCACGCTGGAGAACCTCTACGGCCCGACCGAGCTGACCATCACGATCAGCGCGCACCGCTGGACCCCCGGCTCGCCCGCGCTCGGTGTGAACGGCCTGGCCCCCATCGGCGCCGTCAACGACGGCCACGACCACCTGCTCCTCGACGAGCACGGCCGGCCCGCCGGCGCCGAGGGCGAGCTGTGGATCACCGGCCCCCAGCTCACCCCCGGCTACCTCGACCCGGCCCACGGCCACGGCCGCTTCGTCGAACGCGACGGCCGCCTCTGGTACAACACCGGGGACAGGGCCCGCAGGACG
The DNA here is from genome assembly GCF_039529435.1 of Nonomuraea maheshkhaliensis. NCBI lineage: Bacteria > Bacillati > Actinomycetota > Actinomycetes > Streptosporangiales > Streptosporangiaceae > Nonomuraea > Nonomuraea maheshkhaliensis. The sequence goes on along the minus strand of NZ_BAAAMU010000084.1, from coordinate 8,408 downwards.
GCGAGCGGTGAGCTGGTCTACCTCGGCCGGGCCGACGCCCAGGTGCAGGTGCGCGGCTGGCGCGTGGAGACGGCCGAGATCGACCACGCCGTACGCGGCCTGCGCGGCGTCGAGGACGCGGTCACCGTCGGCGTCGACAACGGCGACACCGCCGAACTCGTCGTCTTCTACACCGGTCTTCAACAGGCCCCGGCCGAAATGGCACGTGGATTGCGCGAGACGCTTCCTGACGGGATCGTGCCACGGCATTATCGGCATTTTGCCGCATTGCCGATGAACGGCAACAGGAAAACGGACCGGGCTTATCTGCGGAATCTGGCCGGAGCGGTGCTAAGGGGCGAGGCATAAGGCTTAGGGGGCCGTTAGGGGTGTGGCTTCGGAAGCGCCGGGACTACTTTCTCCAGGGGATAAGGAAAGCCACGCGCGAGGTCCGCAGGCCGGACGTGGGGCCCGGACATGGAAGCCAGACATGGATGGAGGAACGACCATGGCCACGACGCCGTCCCTCCGCTCGGGCCTCGTCCACGACCTGCTGGACGAGGCCGCGGCCCGCCACCCGCTGGGCCGGGCGGTGCGTGACGCCCGGGGCGCGCTGACGTACCAGCAGGTGACGCGGCTCAGCGACGCCGTCGCCGGATGGCTGGCCGCCGGCGGGGTGCGGCCGGGTGACCGGGTCCTCGTCAGGACCCGCAACCGGCGCGAGATCGTCCCTCTCCTGTACGGCATCTGGCGCGCCGGCGCGGCCGCGGTGCCGATCAACCCCGGCATGAAGCCGTTCCACCTGCGCTCGGTCCTGGCGGACGCCGAACCCGCGCTGCTGATCACCGACGACGGCGGCGGCCCGGCCGCCCCGGGCACCGCCCGCGCGGCCACCCCCGACGGGACCGCCCGCTCGGGCCCGGCACCCGACGGGAGCGGGGACCCGCTCGACGGGAGCGCCGTCCCCGTCGTGTCGCTCGACGAGCTCTGGCCGGACATCGAGGTCCTGGCCGGACTGGCCGCCAGGCCCGACCCGGTGAAAGTCGGGCCCGACGACGTGGCGCTGCTCATCTACACCTCCGGCAGCACCGCCGCCCCGAAAGGCGTGGTGTGCCCGCACGCGCGGGTGTCGTTCGCGGCCTCCGCGATCAACGCGGTGCTCGGCTACCGCGCCGACGACGTCGTCTACTGCCGGCTGCCGCTCTCCTTCGACTACGGTCTCTACCAGATCATGCTGGCCGCGCTCGGCGGCGCGGAGCTGGTGCTCGCCGACGACGAACCCGACCTCGGCCTGCTCAGAGCCATCGAGGAGTGCGGCGCCACCGTGGTGCCCATCGTGCCCTCGCTCGGCAGCATGATCGCCTCCCTGGCCGGACGCGGCGGGCACGACCCCGGCCGCGTGCGCATGTTCACCAACACCGGCGCCGCCCTGCCCGAGACCACCATCCAGGCCCTGCGCGCCGGCTTTCCCGGCGCCGCGGTGGTGCGCATGTACGGCATCACCGAGTGCAAGCGCGTCACCATCATGGACCCGGAGCTCGGCGACGAGCGCCCGGGCTCGTCAGGCAGACCGCTGCCCGGCACCACCGTCGTCGTCCTCGGCGCCGACGGCCGCCCCGTGCCCCCCGGCGTCAGCGGCGAGATCGTCGTCGCCGGACCGAACGTCATGGCCGGCTACTGGCGCGCCCCCGAGCTCACCGCCGCCGTCTACCGCCCCGACCCCGAGACGGGCGAGACCCGCCTGCACACCGGCGACCACGGCCACCTCGACGAGGACGGCTTCCTCTACTTCGAAGGCCGCCGCGACGACATGTTCAAGCGCCGCGGCGCCCGCATGAGCACCGTCGAGATCGAGGCCGCCGCCATGGACGTGCCCGGCGTGCGCGCCGCCGCCGCTCTGACGCCCGGCGACGGCCACGACCTGGTGATCTTCGTCGAGAGCGACCTGCGGCCGCAGGACGTGCTGCGGGGCCTGCGCGAACGCCTCGAACCCGCCAAGACCCCCGCCGCCTGTCACGTCCTGCCCGCCTTCCCGCTGACGCTCAACGGCAAGAACGAGCGCCGGCGCCTGGCCCAGCTGCTGAAGGAAACCCTCGGATGAGCCGTTCGATCAGCCGCGACGACCTCGCGGCCCGCTTCGGAAGCCCTCTCTACGTCTACGACCTGGACCGGGTCGCCGCCGCCCATGACGACCTCATGGCCGCGCTGCCCGACGGGGTCACCCGCTACTTCTCGCTCAAGGCCAACCCCCACCCCGAGATCGGCCGCACCCTGCGCGAGCGCGGCGCGCGCGCCGAGATCAGCTCGGCCGGGGAGCTCGACGCGGCGTTCGCGGCCGGGTTCGACGCCGCGGAGATCCTCTACACGGGTCCCGGCAAGACGCATGACGAGCTCGCCGTCGCCCTCGACGCCGGGGTGCGCACGTTCTCCGTCGAGTCGCCGTCGGACCTGCGCCACGTCGGCGCCGCCGCCACCGTGCGCGGTGTCGTCGCCGACTGCCTGCTGCGCATCAACAGCGTCGAGTCAGGCGGCACCACCAGCATCAGGATGACCGGCGCGCCGTCCCAGTTCGGCATCGACAGCGAGACGCTGCCCGCGCTCATGCCCGAGCTGAGCACCGTGCCCGGCACCCGGCTGGCCGGGGTGCACCTGTTCTCGCTCAGCAACGCCAAGGACGAGGACAGCCTCATCGCCGAGTTCCGCCACACCGCCGCCACCGCCGCCCGGCTGCGGAAGGAGACCGGCATGCCCATCGGCCTGCTGGACCTGGGCGGCGGCTTCGCGGCGCCGTACCTCGCCCACGGGGAGCGCACCGTCTACTCCGGGCTGCGGGCCGCGCTGGAGGAGGTGCTCGACGAGCACTTCCCCGGCTGGCGCGACGGGGAGCCACGGGTGGCCGTCGAGTCCGGCCGCTACCTGGTCGGCGACTGCGGCGAGCTCGTCTGCACCGTGGTGAACGTCAAGGAGAGCCGCGGCCGGCGGTTCGTCATCCTCGACGCCGGCATCAACGTGCTCGGCGGCATGTCCGGGCTCGGCCGCCTGCTGCCCATCACCGTCGAGGTCGACACCGATCCGGGCGAACCTGGCGAGCCGATGGAGCCCGCCACGCTCGCCGGCCCCCTCTGCACCCCCGGCGACATCCTCGGCAGGAACGTGGACGTCCCCCGCCTGCGCCCCGGCGACGTCGTGACGATCCCGAACGCCGGCGCCTACGGGATGACCGCCAGCCTCGTCATGTTCCTCGGCCGGCCCGCCCCCGCCGAGGTCGTCGTCCACGGCGGCGAGGTCGTGTCGATCTCCCGCGTCGAGTTCCACCGCAAGTACGAGTAGGCCCCACCGGACCACCCCGCAGGACCACCCGCCAGACCCCACGCGCACGTACGCATGAGCGAGCGACGGAGTACGGAAAAGTGAGCGAGCAGCGTAGCTTCCTGGTCAAGCTGGTACGAGACATCACCGCCGGCATCCTGCGGACCACGCACCCCGACCCGCCGGACACGGTGGACCCCGCCCGCGGCTTCCGCGAGCTCGGCCTGGACTCGCTCGGCGCGGTGGAGCTGCACGACCGGCTCGCCGAGGCCGTCGGCGCCGACCTGCCCATGACGCTCGCGTTCGACCACCCCACGCCGCAGGCCGTGGCCGACTTCCTGCACGCCCACCTGTACGGCGACACCGCCGGCCGCGACGAGGTCAGGGCCGCCACCGCCTCCGCCACCGCCTCCGACGATCCACTGGCGATCATCGGCATCGGCTGCCGCTACCCCGGCGGCGTCACCACGCCCGACGAGCTGTGGCGGTTCGTGGCCGAGGGCCGCGAGAGCGTCACCGGCTTCCCCACCAACCGCGGCTGGGACCTGGAACGGCTGTTCGACGACAACCCCGAGACACCCAACACCTCCTACCTGCGCCAGGCGCACTTCCTGCACGACGCCGACGCGTTCGACCCCGCCTTCTTCGGCATCAACCCGCGCGAGGCCCTGGCCATGGACCCGCAGCAGCGGATCGTCCTGGAGACCGCCTGGGAGGCGCTCGAACACGCCGGCATCGACCCCGCCACCCTCCGGGGCAGCGGCACCGGCGTCTTCATCGGCGCCGAACCCCAGGACTACGGACCTCGCCTGGACAAGGCGCCCGCCGACGTCGAGGGCTACCTCGTCACCGGCAACGCCACCAGTGTCGTCTCCGGCCGCGTCGCCTACACCTTCGGCTTCGAGGGCCCCACCTTCACCGTCGACACCGCCTGCTCGGCCTCCCTCGTCGCCCTCCACCTGGCCTGCCGGTCGCTGCGTGCGGGTGAGACCGACCTCGCCCTGGCCGGCGGCGTCACCGTCATGTCCACCCCCGGCACGTTCACCGCGTTCAGCCGCCAGCGGGTGATGTCGCGCGACGGCCGGTGCAAGGCGTTCGCCGCCTCCGCCGACGGGGCCGCCTTCTCCGAGGGCGCCGGCATCCTCGCCGTCGAACGCCTCTCCGACGCGCTGCGCCACGGCCACCCCGTGCTCGCCGTGATCCGCGGCTCGGCCATCAATCAGGACGGCGCCAGCAGCGGCCTCACCGCGCCCAACGGGCCGTCGCAGGAACGGGTGATCCGCCAGGCCCTGGCCAACGCCGGCATCACGCCCGACCAGGTGGACGCGGTCGAGGCACACGGCACGGGCACCAAACTGGGCGACCCGATCGAGGCGCACGCCCTGCTCGCCACGTACGGCCGCGACCGCAACGGCCGCGGCCCGCTCCGCCTCGGCTCCGTCAAGTCCAACCTCGGCCACACCCAGGCCGCCGCCGGCGTCGCCGGGGTGATCAAGATGGTGATGGCCATGCGGCACTCGATGCTGCCGCGCACCCTGCACGTGGACGAGCCCTCGCCGTACGTGGACTGGTCGTCGGGCGGGGTGGAGCTGCTGCTGAACGACACGCCGTGGCCCGCGAACGGGCTGCCCAGGCGGGCCGGGGTGTCGTCCTTCGGCGTCTCGGGCACGAACGCCCACGTCGTCATCGAGGAACCCCCCGCGACCGGGCCGGGGCTCGCGTCCCCACCGGGCTCGGTGCCGGGGGACGGGCTCGAGGCGGCCACCGTTCACGAAGCGGCCGGCGGGCGCGACGCGTCGGTGCTCCACGGCGACGGCACGCCTGACGTGCTGCCGTTCGCCGTGTCGGGCAGAAGCGAGGCAGCACTGCGCGCACAGGCGGCGGCCCTGGCGGATCATCTTTCCGAACGTCTCGCCGGGCAACCCGCCGTAGCCCTGCCTGATGTGGCCCGATCGCTGCTCACCACCCGCACCCCATGGGAGCACCGCGCCGTCGTCATCGCAGGCGGAGGCGATCCGGACGCCCTGACGTCCGCGCTCACGGCGCTGGCCGACGGCGAACCCGCGCCCAACCTCGTCCTCGGCACCACCCATGGCAGCGCCGAAGCCCGCGCACAGGCCGTGTTCATCTTCCCCGGCCAGGGCTCCCAGTGGCCCGGCATGGCCGCCGAACTCCTGCGGACCAGCCCCGTCTTCGCCGCAAGCATGGCCGAAGTGGCCGCCGAGATCGACCGGCACGTGGACTGGCACGTACTCGAAGCCCTGCACGACCCCGCCGCGCTGGACCGGCTGGAGGTCGTGCAGCCGGTGCTGTTCGCGGTGATGGTGTCGCTGGCCGCCCTGTGGGAGTCGATGGGCGTGCGCCCGTCCGCCGTCGTGGGCCACTCCCAGGGCGAGGTGGCCGCCGCGTACGTGGCCGGCGGCCTGTCGCTGGAGGACGCCGTACGCGTGATCGTGCTGCGCAGCCGGCTGTTCGCCGAGACGCTGGTCGGCAAGGGCGCCATCGCCGCCATCGCGCTGCCCGCGTCCGACCTGGAGCGGCGCCTGACCCAGTGGGACGGCCGTCTGTCGGTGGGCGCGCGGAACGGCCCCTCCCACTCCACCGTCGTCGGCGACGAGGCGGCGCTGGCGGAGCTGGTGGCGCAGTGCGAGGCGGAGGGGATCAGGGCCCGGCACCTGGCCAGCACCGTCGCCTCCCACAGCGAGCAGGTGGACCCGCTGCACGACCGCCTGCTCGACCTGCTGGCGCCGATCCGCCCGCGCACCGGCCACGTGCCCTTCTACTCGACGGTCACCGGCGACGCGCTGGACACGGCCGAGCTCACCCCCGAGTACTGGTTCGGCAACGCCCGCCGTCCCGTCGCCTTCCACGACGTCGTCACCGCGCTGCTGCGGGACGGGCGCGGGGCGTTCATCGAGTGCAGCGCGCACCCGGTGCTCGTCATGAGCGTCCGCGACACCATCGAGGCCGCGGGCGCGGACGCCTACGCCACCGGCACGCTGCGCCGCGACGAGGGCGGGCCCGCGCGCTTCCTCACCTCGGCGGCCGAGGCGTACGCGAACGGCGTCCCCGCCGACCTGACCACCGCCGTCGGAGGCGTCGCTTCGCCGACCAGGGTGGAGCTGCCCACGTACGCGTTCCAGCGGCGCCGCTTCTGGCTCGACGCCTCGGCGGGAGGCGAGGACGTCACCGCCGCCGGGCTGTCGGCGGCGGGACACCCGCTGCTGGGCGCGGCCGTGGTGCTCGCCGAGTCCGGCGGGATCGTGCTGACCGGCCGCCTGGCCCTGCACACGCAGGCGTGGCTGGCCGACCACGCCGCCTCGGGCACGGTGCTGCTGCCCGGCACCGCGTTCGTGGAGCTGGCCATCGCGGCCGGCGACCACGTCGGCTGCGGTCACCTGGCCGAGCTGACCCTGGAGGCCCCGCTGCCGCTGCCTGAGCGCGGCGCCGTGCAGGTGCAGATCGCCGTCGGCCCCGAGACGGACGGCGCCCGTACGATCACCGTGCACTCCAGAATCGGCGAAGGCCCCTGGACCCGCCACGCCAGCGGCCTCCTCACACCGCACGGCGCCCCCGCAGATGCCGACTCCGTGAGTATCAACTCCTCTGGCATCGGTCTCACGGCGTGGCCGCCTCCCGGTGCCGTCCCCGTGCCGGTGGACGGCCTGTACGAGCGGCTCGCCGCGGCCGGCTACGGGTACGGCCCGACGTTCCAGGGGGTGAAGGCCGCCTGGCTGCGCGACGGCGAGGTCTTCGCCGAGGTGGCGCTCCCCGAAGGCGCCGGCGCCGACCGCTACGGCCTGCACCCCGCGCTGCTGGACGCCGCCCTGCACGCCGACGCCCTGCTCGGCCAGGACGAGCAGGGCGTCACCCTGCCGTTCGCCTGGACCGACGTCACCCTGCACGCCACCGGCGCGGCGGCGGCCCGCGTCCGCCTCCGCCGCACCGGCCGCGACACCATCCAGTTGGTCGCCGCCGACCCGGCCGGGGCGCCGCTGATCGCGGTCGAATCCCTCGTCTCGCGGCCGACCTCGGCGAGCGCGCTCGCACTTGCCCGCCACGACTCCCTGTACCGGGTCGAGTGGAGCGCCCTGCCGGACCTCCCCGCCCCAGCCGGCCGCCCCGCCGCCGCCCTGGGCACGGGTGCCGACACCCTCGTGCGGTACGGCCTGGCCGCGCACGCCTACACGGGCCTGACCGACCTGATCGCCGCCGACCAACTCCCCGGCACGGTCTTCGTCACCTTGCGCGACCCCGCAACCGACAACCACCCGTCCACGGCCGCCCTCCCGCCTGAACCCCCTGCCGGGCACTCCGTCGAGGGTGCCGCCGAATCCCCGGCGCCCTCCACGGTGGCGTACCCGGGTGGGAACGTCGCGCGGCTCGGTGGTGAGGTCGCCGAGGAGGCGCTGGCGCTCGTACAAGCATGGCTGGCCGAGGAGCGGCTGGCCGACACGCGGCTCGTCATCGTCACGCGAGGCGCCGTGCCCGCCGGGACGGACGGTGACGTTCCCGACCTGGCCGCCGCGCCCGTGTGGGGCCTGATCAGGTCGGCCCAGTCCGAGCACCCCGGCCGGTTCGCGCTGCTCGACCTCGACCCCGACGGCAGCGGCGTGCCCGCCCAGGCGGTGCTGGCCGCGCTGGCCGGCGGTGAACCGCAGCTCGCCGTACGCCCCGCGCCCGACCCCACGGCCGCCACGGGCACGCTGCGCGCGCCCAGGCTGGCCCGCGCCGCCACCACGCCCACCCTCATCCCGCCCACCGGCGACTGGCGCCTGGACGCCCCCGCCAAGGGCAGCCTCTCCGCCCTGTCCCTGGTTCCCGTCCAATCTCGCCCCCTGGAGGAGGGCGAGGTCCGGGTCGCCGTACGGGCCGCGGGACTGAACTTCCGCGACCTCGTCGTGGCCCTGGGCATGGTCCCGGAACGCGGCACGCCGATGGGCGGCGAGGGCGCAGGCGTGGTGAGCGAGGTGGGTCCCGGCGTGGCGGGCCTGGCCGTGGGCGATCGGGTGCTGGGCCTGATGGACGGCGCGTTCGGCCCCTCCGGCGTCACCGACCAGCGCCTGCTCGCGCCCATCCCCGAGGGGTGGTCGTTCGCGGAGGCGGCGGCGGTGCCGGTG
>NZ_BAAAMU010000083.1:0-46386 GCF_039529435.1 Nonomuraea maheshkhaliensis | reverse complement strand
CTCCCGTCATCGCCCTGGAGGATCCCGCGCCGCCCTGGCTCAGGGGCGAGCTGGCCCGGCTCGGCACCGTGCTGCCCCTTCCCGCCGACGGCTCGGGCGCCCGCCCCGACCTGATCCCCCGCTCCTGCGACATCGTGGTGGTCCTGCCGGACCGGGGCGTCCCGTACGGCACCCGCATGCCGCTCGAACGCCGCCGCGCCCTCGCCGCGTGGGCCCGCGCCGGCGGCGGGCTGGGGCTGGAGCCGGCCTTCGACGGCCGGTTCGACACCGCGCCTGAGCCGCTGCCCAGCGTGCTGGCGCTCGGGGACCCGTGGTGCACCGCCATGACGGGCTCGTTCCGCGACCTCCTCACGCCGGCGCTGCGGCTGTCGTTCGCGGTGCTGCCGCGCCGACCGGCCGGAGAGCTGGAGCGGGACCTGAGCACGGGGGCGGCGGGCGCGGGCGTGGGGTGGGAACGGGCGGCGGTCACATGTCAGCTCGCGCTCACCGAGCTGCTGGCGTCGGGCCGCGTGGCCAGGCGGGCGGAGCAGCTCTCCCTCCTGTACGGCGCCAAGCGGGCGCTCGTCCGCCAGGCACTCGGGGCGTACCCGGGCACCCGCCTGCTGGGCACGCACTCCGGTGCCTCGGCCGCGCTCCTGCTGCCCTCCTCCGTCCCGGCCGAGTCGGTGGTCCGGCTGCTGCGGGCCCGCCGGGTCCACGTGGCGGAGCTGGCCGCGTTCCACCATCCCGGCCGCCCGCCCCGCAACGGGATCGCTTTCAGCTTCGGCCACCTGGACGGGGTCACGCTGCGCCGGGCCGTGCACACGATCGCGCGCACGCTCGACGATCACCGCCTGGCCCGCCGGACGGCCGCCTGACCGGGTCCCGGACGGCCCGGGTACGGGGCAGCACCCACGATCCGCGACACTGGGTGCTGCTCACGTACGAGAAAGGGTGACGACCATGGAACAGCGCGTGTTGGGACGTACCGGACGCCAGGTCGGCGTGGTCGGCCTCGGCGCCTGGCAGCTTGGCGCCGACTGGGGCCAGATGACGGAGGACGAGGCGCTCGCCACGATCCAGACGGCGGTGGACGGAGGCGTCACTCTCATCGACACCGCCGACGTGTACGGCGACGGGCGCAGCGAGCGCATCATCGGCCGCTTCATCAAGGACCACCCGGGACTCTTCGTGGCCACCAAGATGGGCCGCAGGATGGACCAGGTCCCGGAGAACTACGTGCTGGAGAACTTCCGCGCGTGGAACGAGCGTTCCCGCCGCAACCTGGGCATGGACACGCTCGACCTGGTCCAGTTGCACTGCCCGCCCAGCTCCGTGTTCTCCTCCGACGCCGTCTACGACGCCCTGGACACGCTGGTGTCGGAGAAGAAGATCGCCGCGTACGGCGTGAGCGTGGAGACCTGCGACGAGGCGCTGACCGCCATCGCCCGCCCCGGCGTGGCAACCGTGCAGATCATCCTCAACGCGTTCCGGCTCAAGCCTCTGGAGCAGGTCATCCCGGCCGCGCGGGCCGCCGGGGTGGGCATCATCGCGCGGGTCCCGCTGGCCAGCGGGCTGCTGTCGGGCAAGTACGACGAGAACACCACGTTCGCCGACAACGACCACCGCACCTACAACCGGCACGGCGAGGCGTTCGACGTCGGGGAGACCTTCTCCGGCGTCGACTTCGCCACCGGCCTGGAGGCGGTGCGCCGCCTGGCCCCGCTGGTGCCCGAGGGCATGACGATGGCCCAGTTCGCGCTGCGCTGGGTGCTCGACCAGGAGGGCGTCTCGATCGTGATCCCCGGCGCGCGCAACCGGGCCCAGGCCGCCGGCAACACCTCCGCCGCCGCGCTGCCGCCGCTGGACGCCGCCACGCTCGACGCGGTGCGCGACGTCTACGACGAGCTCATCCGCCCGCAGGTGCACGACCGCTGGTAGCCCATTGACGCCGTCGCCCACTTTTAGGAAACTTTCCTAAGCATTCTCGCCCGCTCCACCCTTTCCCCCCACGAGGAGCCATCATGCACGCGAGAAGAAGGTGGGCGGCCGGCGCCGCCTCGGCCACCCTGACCACCGCCCTGCTCGCCGCGGCCTCCCCCGGCGCCTCCGCGACACCCACCGGATGCACGGCCCAGTTCGCCACCGAGACGCGCGGGGCGTACAGCCTGTGCACCTCGGGCACCGGCGAGCACCGGATCCGCGTCCTGCAGCGCCACTTCCTGCCGGAGGTCGGGCTCATCCCGATCGAGGGCCCGTGGCAGCCCGTCGGCACGGTGTCCTACACGGGCATCACGCCGCACACGACGGTCAGCATGTGGGTGGAGACCCGGGGCTGACCCGCACGGATTGAGATCCGGCCCGGACCAGCAGAGGCACCGTCAAGCGGCGGCAGGTCTGGTGGCCTCTCGGCCACCGCCACCCATCTCGCTGTCCGGGCCGGACCCTCCGCCGGGGAACAGCCGTCCCCGGGGATGCGTACCTCCACACTCGCCCTCCTGAGGCACTCGGGCAAGAGGGGAACAGGGGCCGCTTTACAGAAGTGCCCGCCGCGCTCATGATGAGGCCACGCGCGCGTCTTGGGGCACTTCGGGTGGACGCGCTGCTCAACGGGGTTCCTCTTCGCGGGCGTGCCCAGCGTGCGTCCGTCCTTTTCCGAGGAGAAGCATGTTACGCATCCTGCGCCGTGGCCGCGCGGCCGCCGCCGTCGCCGCCGTACTCACCGCCCTCACCCTGACCACCGCCGTCCCCGCCTCCGCCGCGACGGCTCCCGGGGAGTTCACGCTCTACTCCACCACCACCTACACCAACCCGGTCAAGAGGATCGTCTACGACGAGTGCGCGCCGTTCATCGGCTCGCTCCTCGGCCGGACCGTGGGCTCCTTCGCCAACGCCCCGCTGCCCGGGTGCCAGATCGTGCTGCACGCGCTGAACGGCGACTTCGTGCTCTGCGCGGGCCGGGGCGTGGTGCCGCCGGCGCTGCGGCAGGTGTACCTGTACTCGATCCGCTCGGGCACCTCGACGGCCTGCCCGGTCTAGCGGTGGCGGGCGTGGGCGGGTGACGATTCTGCAACCGGTTGCCAGGCCGTTTCCTGGGTGGATGTACGGCATGCGCCTAGATCGCTGCAACGGGTTGGCTTATGCTCCGGATGTTCCGAGCCGGTAGGGAGTGTGACCGTACGGACCGCCAAGCGCGCACTCAACATGCGCGGCTACCCGGAGGCACCGATCCGCGACATCACCCTCACCGACGTGGACTTCGGCACCACCGCCACCGCGAACGTCAGTCGAGAACGTCGAGAACCTCGGCTCAGAAACGTCACCGCCAACGGCACCCCCGTCATGACCTGACGCCTACCTCACGACCAGACTGACGCCCCCCGTCACGGCCTGACGCCCCCACCGTCCGTACAATCCGGAGGTCCCTGCCCGAACGACGAAAGAGGCCTCCGGCATGGCCGTCATCCACCACACCACTCTCACCCCGACCAAGCTGGAGCTGCTCACCGCCTGGCTCCCCACCCGGCCGTGGTACCGCGGCGGCCCGGCCGGGCCCGAGCTGGCCAAGGGGGGCGGCTTCCGGCTCGACGACCCCGAGGGCGCGGTCGGCATCGAGTTCATGGTGGTCAACGACATCTCGGGCGGGCGGGCGACGGCGTACCTGGTGCCGCTCACGTACCGCGGGGCTCCACTCGACGAGGCCGGCCACGCGCTCATCGGCACCGCCGAGCACGGGGTGCTGGGCCGGCGCTGGATCTACGACGGCTGCCACGACCCCGTGCTGATCGCCGAACTAACGGCCCTGGTCGAAGGCCGCGCCCAACCCCAGGACCAGAACACCACCGACGCCCCCGCCCCCCATGTCACCCGCTCCTGCACCGTCACCTCGACAGCAGCTCAGGCGAGCATCACCACGGCACAGACCCCGGCGAGCGGCACCACGACAGAAGCATCGGCGAGCGGCACCACGGACGACGCGGAGGGCACCGTGCTGCCCGGCCCGCCCGGCACGATCCTCCGCCTGCGCCGTGTCCTCCACGCCGTCCCCCTCCCGCCGGAAGCGACCGGCCACGTCTCCGGCGTCTGGTCAAAGCCGGACGGCACCCAGGGCCACGGCCCGTTCCTCACCGTGCACCCGCACGACTGAGCCACCGCGACGCCGCCGACAGAACGCCCACCAACGGCGGGCGGCTCGGCGAGCGATCCCGTGCTCCACACCGTGGAGCAGGCCCTGGCCCTCGACTGCGGGCCCTGCTCGGCCAACCCTCGGCAAGCGGCACCGCCGGAAAGATCTTGCGCAGACCTGGGGCAGACCTAGCGCTGCTTGAGGCGGGCGACTTCCCTGCGGGCCTCGGCCTGGATGCCCCGCTCACGCTCCAGCCACTCCGGGTTCTCCGCCTTCAACTGCTCGATCTCGGCGGTGGTGAGCGGCTCGGTGATGCCGGCCCGCGCCAGGCCGGAGATGGAGACACCCAGCTTCGCGGCGACGACCTGCCTGGGGTGCGGGCCGTTGCGGCGCAGGTCGGCGAGCCAGGCGGGGGGCGCCGACTGCAACGCGTTCAGCTCGTCCCTGGAGACGACACCCGCCCGGAACTCCTCGGGAGTGGCGGCCAGCAGCACCCCCAGCTTCTTGGCCGCGGTCTCGGGCTTCATCGTCTGGACGGTCTTCGGCTTGGACGAGGTCATGGCGTCGAGGGTAGCCAGTCAGAACGGGTTTCATGACATCGATACCCTGAGCCCATGACTGATGGGGAGAGCGGCACCGAGTTCCGCCTGGCCTACGCGCCCGGGGTGACCCCCGCGAAATGGGTCAACGTCTGGACCGAGCGGATACCCGACATCCCCATCACCCTGACCACGGTGCCCGCCGCCGACCTGGTGCCCCTCCTGCGCGACGGCGCCGCCGACGCCGCTTTCGTCCGGCTCCCGATCGACCGCGACGGCCTGAGCGTCATCCCCCTGTACGTGGAGACCACGGTGGTCGTCGTCCCCAAGGACCACGCGATCGCCGCCGTCGACGAGCTCACCCTCGCCGACCTGACCGACGAAGACATCTTCCACCCCCTGGACGACACCCTCGACTGGCCCTCCCACCCCGGCCGCCCCGCCTTCACCCGCCCACCCACCACCGCCAACGCCGTCGAACTCGTGGCCTCCGGCACCGGCCTCCTCCTGGTCCCCCAGTCCCTGGCCCGCCTCCACCACCGCCGCGACCTCACATACCGCCCGGTCCAGGACGCCCCCCAATCCCAGATCGCCCTGGCCTGGCCCACGGAAGCCACCACCGACCAGGTGGATGATTTCATCGGCATAGTCCGCGGCCGAACCCCCAACAGCTCCCGAGGCCGCACCCCACCCACCCCCAACACCAAAACCCCCAAACCGCAACAGGCCACCCGCAAGCCCATCCCCCGCCGCACCCCACCCCCTCGCCACAACCGCAAGGGCCGCCAGGGCCGCTAACCCACTCCCCCCTCGCGATGATCGCCGGCGCAAACCACCCCCGATGGCGAGCTGGGGGATGGAGCAATGCGTCGGTGGTCCCGTGCCGCGAGGCTTTGCGCGCTACCGGGGCAGGCCCTGGTAGTCGGCCTGGCCGGCGATCTGTCCGCCGTCGCCGGCGACCTCGCTGCCGGTGACGAACCGGGCGTCGTCGCCGGCGAAGAAGAGCACGATCCCGGCGATGTCATCCGGCTCGCCGACCCGGCCCAGTGCGATGTTGCTGGTGTCGAAAGTGACGCCGGCGGTCATCGGGGTGTTGATCTGACCGGGGTGGACGGCATTCACTCGAATCCCGTACGCGCCCAACTCCAGCGCGGCTGCCTTGGTCAGGCCGCGGACCGCCCACTTGGAGACGACGTAGCCGGACATCCTGGGCACCCCCTGCAACGCTCCGACGGAACCGATGTTGACGATCGATCCACCGCCGGCCCGCTTCATCGCCGGGACCACGGCCTGGATGCCGTTGAAGACGCCGATCAGGTTCACGTCCAACGTGCGTTGCAGCCGCGCGGTGTCCCATTGCCCCAGAGGAGCCGGATCCGCGATGCCCGCGTTGTTGACCAGGATGTCGACGGAGCCGAACCGCGTTTCGGTCCGCTCGACGACCCGGGCCCACTCTTCCGCGGACCGGACGTCGAGCTTCTCGACGATGGCATCGGGTCCGAGTTCGTCGGCGAGGGCCTCCGCCGTGGCGACGTTCACGTCGGCGATGACCACGTTCGCGCCCTCGGCGACGAGCCTCCGGACGGTGGCGCTGCCCATCCCCATCGCGCCGCCGGTGACCAGTGCCGTCTTTCCTCCTACTCGCCCCATGGCGAGCTCCTTTCCTGTCTCACACCAGCCAGGTGCGAAGGCTGTCATTCGCCGAAGAGTCGGGCGACATGTCCCTGCTTAAGCGTGTGCGCGACCTTCACGGTCCGTTCGGCCTGGTGACGCCTGTGGCCGGTGGAAGCCGGAGCGCCTGGCGCGGCTCAGTCCCAGTCGTGGTCACCTGGAAGTAGCACCATGTTGTGGGCGCCCAGGATGTCCACCAACTCGTTGAACTTCTCATCCGGCCAAGGCTCTGGAGCCCGGTCCGTCTCGCCGTACTTCAGGAAGAAGGACTCCGGCCCGGCGGGCGTGTAGAAGACGAGGAGCCTGGCCGGCTCCGTGCCGGAGTTCTTGAAGCCGTGGCGCGTGCCCTTGGGGATGTACACGAAATCGCCGGGGCCGGCCGCGATCTTCTCGTTCCCGTTGATGAACGTGAAGTCTCCGGAGACGACGTAGAACGCTTCGTCCTCCTTGGAGTGGATGTGCGGTTGGTTGCCATGGTCGGGCTCGATGAGGCCGTCCATGAAGGCGAAGGCGCCGTCGGTCTGTTCTCCAGTGACCTTCACCGCGAACGTCTCATGTCCGGTGAGCCGGATGACGCCTCCGTCCTTACGGACGACGAAGCCGTTGGCGGCCGTCCAGACAGGGTCATCCCTGTCAGGGAGCGGCAGGTTGAGAGCCATGCTGCGATCCTTTCTCGCGGTGCGTCTGTGATTGAATGTAAGTCATTGAACTACAGTCAATCAAGTCCATCCGCGACATGATCCAGATACGCTGAGGACAGGGCATGCAGGCATCGTTGGGAAGGATCAGACGTGACCCGGTCCGTCACAGGCAAGGCACCGACCCGGCGGCAGCTGGCCGCCCAGGAGACGCGCCAGAAGCTGCTGAACGCCGCACTGGAGAACTTCTCGCAGCGCCCCTACGCGGACGTCACCGTCGGGGACATCGCCCGTTCGGCCGGGGTCGCCCACGGACTTCTGTCCCACCACTTCAACGGCAAGGAGAGCCTCTACGCGGAGGCCGTCCGCGAGATCGACCGCCGGCTCCGCGCCGCCGCGAAGCTCACCTCCGATGGGCCCGTCGTCGAACGTCTCCGCCGCCATCTCGTCGCCCATCTGGAATTCCTGGCCGAGCACGAGAACGCCGCCCGCAACCTGATCCTTCGCCGCACGGAGGCCACCGGCCTGGCCTGGGAGGCCTTCGAGGCGACGCGCCGCGAGGGAATCCGCGCGATCTGCGAACTGCTCGGCCTCAACGCGGACGAGCCGGCGCTCCAGTTGCCCTTGCGCGGATTCTCCGCCGCCTGTGACGAAACCGCTTTCCACTGGCTAAGTAGCGGCCGTCCCTGCGAGATCGAGGCGCTGGCCGACGTCTGGATCACCTTTCTGTCGGGCGCGATCCGAGCTGCCTGCGATCTCGCGCCGGCCCCTGCCCTGAGCAAGGCCCTTGAGGTGCTCCAGGTCGGACGCTCCCGCAGCTGAGGATCGATCCGAGAGCGGCCAGTGGCGCAGAGCGGCGTCGGCCATCTCCTGGAGTTCGTCGCGCCCGACACCGCTCGCGGCTTGCACGGCGATGCCGACGGCCAAGGTGGTGACGTAGCGGGCCAGCAGCCCCGGATCGGTCTCCGGAGGCAGGTCGCCGTCGTCGATGGCTCGCTCTCGGACCCTCCGGCTCCCGCGGCGGCAGGACGATCACTTTGGTGGCCGGCAGCCCACGCAGCTCGTTGAACCGTGCCGACAGCACCGGCGGGCGACCGAGCCGCCACTTGCCGACGCCGCCTTCGCCGTCCCACACCAGCGCCTTGGTGACCGCGCCGAACTCGGTCACCAGCGCCCAGGTGGCAAGCACCAGATCCTCGGCGTGCCGGGAGGGAATCATCCGGCCGACCGCCCAACGCGAGTATCCCGGCACCTGGGGGCAAACTCGCCGCGGCCGCCGACCGGCAGCCGGGAGTCCCGTCGCGGTAAATGACCGTGTTCTCGGATGGCATGGTACGGCTGCTGTTCATAGGGGACGCCAGGCAGCAGTGCGGCGATGTGCCCACGCAGGTGAGCATTTCCGTGTTGGCCGCCCAAGGACAGCAGATGTTTCCCTGCTACGAATAGGGAGAACACGATCTCGAGGATAAGCTCCGCTACCACATGACCTAAGGCGAGGACCCAACGATGAGGCCGGCGACGAGTGCGGCGGAGTTATGTGCAACGGGTCGCAGCCGGTGAATGATCTGCTTATGCTCCTCCCCTCGCCCGCAGGAGACCGGAGAGGTAACAGACGAGGTTCCCGTCGCAGCGTTCGCCGAAGCCACGGATTACGAGCGGTACATCCTCGACACACTTGCGCCCGCTGTACCCGAGCCGAGCGGCACGCACATCCTAGACCTGCGCACGGGCACGCTGACGTGACGTCAGGGACGATTCGCCGCGCAAGCCTCTGTTGGCGGATTCCCGACGAAGCCGGACCTGACCCCGCTCGTTGTCGGCGCCGCGTGGAAGGTCATCGACGTGCTCATGGAGACGGAGCTCGTCGCATACAAGGGCACAGGGCCGCGCAGCATCAAGAAAAGAGCGCACCTGGCCGGAACCACCCTTCAAGGGGAAAGACACCGAAGACATATGGTGGCGGATCTTGTGCACTACGCCAACACCGACGACCTGCGGAATTCTCTCACTCACCGCCGGTCAAGCCCGTTGCGTTCCCGGTTGACGGACGCTCGCCGGCTCGATGAGGCAGGCGTTGAGGGCACCCCGGGGTGCACATGACGAACGCGACCCCTGATGATCGCCGGTGTCTAGCCAGTCGATCAAGAACAAGGGCCGCGTTCGTGTGCCATCATCCCCGATCGACGTGCTCTCCCTCCACTTGGAGCACGTCACCGTCGCCGACCTGCCCGCCGAGCCGCTCGATCTGCCCGCCCTGGCCGAGGTCCTGGACGCGGCGCCCGACCCGCGCAGCCGCCGGGGACGCCGCTACCGGCTCGGCCCCCTGCCGGCGCTGTCCCTGCTCGACGTACTCGGCGGCGCGACCTCCCCGGCGAAGATCGCCCGATTCATCGCCGGGCACGACCCCGACCTGCGCGCCCGCGCCGGCCTGCCCGGCAAAGCGCGCCTGGCCGCCAGCGCCCTGGGACGACTGTTCGCCCGCCTGGACGGCGACGCCTTCGAGAGCGGCCTCCCCGGGCGAAGGCGACATCGTCACGGTGAAGCGCCACCGCGGACCGTGTCCCCGGCCGGCGGCAGCAGGTGTGACGCCGTGACCCGGTGCAGGTGGATCAGGTTGTCGTACGCCTGCCGCAGCGCGAGCACATCGTCCTCCTCCGGGTACGCCCCACCGATGTTGCGGACCGGACGCTCCTCGTTCAGCCAGTCGCGGGCCGGCTGCCCGATGGCACGCATGTCGAAGTAGAAGTCGCGGTAGCGCACCCGGTCGAGCACGGTCTCGCTGTTGCCCCGCGGCGGCGGGCCGACAGTGAACTCCTGCAGCGGTCCCTCCAGGCCTGACTCCGTCGGCCAGGCGTTGAACGAGCCCTGGTAGAAGGTCAGCCCGAAGTTCGTGTAGCGGTCGCCGAGCATGTCACGCAGCCGGGCGCCCTGCCGGTAGAGGTCGTGCTGGCCGGCGAAGCCGATATAGCCGATGTGGGCGTTGTGCGCGGACAGCACGGACTTGCTGCGCATGTTCCGATACCACCAGGCGGTGTTCTCGGCCATGCCCAACTCCCGGAAGTTGGAGATGGCCTGGGGGTCGTCGGAGGAGGACACTCTGGCGATCCGGACGATGACCGCCGCCTGCTGCTCCGCCCAGGTGGCGTCCCGGTCGTGCGGTCCGCGCCGCAGGGTCCGCAGCAGTGCCAGGGCCTGCTCGGCCTGGCGGAGCAGCCTCTGGCGCACGGCCAGCGGCTGCGCGTCGTAGCGCTCCTGCCACTCCTTCACGTCTCCGACGGGGATCAGCCCCCGGTACAGCTCCCCGAACCGGGGCAGCAGGCCGGGGCGGCGTTCCCGGACATAAGAGAAGATCTCCTGGAAGATCCGCCTGTGGGAGTAGACGACGTCGTCGCCCACGTACTGCAGCTTGTCGCGGTGGGTGCTGTTGTAGGCGCGCATCCACTGCAGGAGGTCGTAGTACTCCTCGTTGTTCCAGAGCGTGTACTCGTTGACGAACTCCTCCTGCATGATCTGACGCAGGTTGCCGGTGCCGTTTAGGACGTAGTCGTTGAGCCGCAGCCCGCTGCCCCAGCCCACCTCCTGGATGAAGCTGGAGAAGCCCTTGTTCTCCACCAGGAAGCGGAAGATGCGGTGCTTATTGGTGAAGAACTCGTGCGAGCCGTGTGTGGCCTCGCCCACCCCGACCACTCCGGCGTTCCCGACGATCCGGCCGAGCGGTCGCAGATCACGCAGGTCGCTCCTGGGGTCCGTGGACCGAAGCGGGTACGCGCTCTGATCGAGCACGCGGACCACTGCCGCCTCCCGCGACGGGGCGGCCTGCACCGGCACGGGGGTCAGAAGAAGTGCGCCATTGCCCAGGAGCGCGGCGAAAAGTGCCAGCGATTTCCGGCCTTTGGCATGAAGAAATGACATTTATCGATCTCTCGTGATGATTGAACTGGACTCGTCCACGTGACATCCGGAAATATCGCCGCAAATGCCCTCTGCGTGCGCCGTGAACTGCACTCTTCTTCCCACACGCCATGTCGGATCAGCGTGATGGAAGGGTAAAAATTCCGGCGTCGCGACCGATATCTGAGCGAAAAGTGCGGATCGAGGGACATGGTGCCGTTTTACGAGTGAATGGAGGAATATCCGCCGTCAGGTGAGCACAGCACGAGATCTCCTCATAGGCGACCCGGGATGGCGATTCCAGCGGGTTTCATGCGGCCATCAAGAAACGCCCTCCCGGCGCGCCCGAACGTCACTCTCCGAATCGGACCATGTGCTAAACGTGATAGGGAATCGACTTTGCCACCCGAAACGGATCAGCCATGCGCCGAGCCAGGCACCCAAGGGCCGCCGTCCTGTCCGTCCTCGTCCTCGGCCTCGGCCTGGTCGTCATCCCGGCCACCGCCGGGGTACGGGCCGCGGAGGGGGCCGGCACCATCCCGCGGCCAGACCGCCCGCCCACCGCCCTCCAGCGCGTCCTGGACGAGGCCGTCCGCCAGGGTTCTCCCGGCGCCCTCGCCCAGTCCCGGACGTACGGCACCGTCCGCAACCTCTCCAGCGGCGTCGCGGACATCAGGACACGCCGGCCTCCGAGGGCCGACATGCGGTTCCGGGCCGGCAGCGTCACCAAGACGTTCGTGGCCACCGTGATCCTGCGCCTGGTCGCCGCTGGCCGCCTCGAGTTGGACGACACCATCGGGGACGTCCTCCCCGGCGTCGTCCCGGAGCCCGGTGACGACACCATCACCATCCGCATGCTGCTCAACCACACCAGCGGCCTGTACGACTACACGCTCGACCCCAGGGTCGAGCAGATCGTGGTGTCCGACCCCACGCACTGCTTCACCCCCGCCGAGCTGGTGCGCTTCGCGGCCGAGCACCCGCTGTCCTTCCCGCCCGGCACGTCGTGGGCGTACTCCAACACCGACTACACCCTGCTCTCCATGGTGATCGAGAAGATCACCGGCCGCTCCTACGCTCAAGAGATCACCCGTACCCTCCTCCGTCCCCTCGGCCTGCGAGACACCTACTTCCCGGGGTGCTCCCCCCGCATCCGGGGCCCGCATATGAGCGGGTACACCCGGGCCGACCCAGCGCAGCCGGAGATCGAGGACGTCACCACGTACAACCCGTCCTTCGCGGCGGGAGAAGGCGACATGATCTCCACGGTCGGCGACCTCAACCGGTTCGACACGGCTCTGCTGGCCGGCCGGCTGCTGCCGGCCCGGCTATTGCGGATGATGCTCACGCCGACCCCCGGCTCCTTCCCCGGCAGCGACACCTTCAGGTACGGTCTCGGCGTGGTGATCGCCACCACGTCCTGCGGCGTGACCACGTACGGCCACGCCGGGGAGATCCAGGGCTGGCAGACCTGGATGTCCGGCACCCTCGGCGGCCGGCACGCGATGTCCTTCGTCCTCAACAGCGACTGGCTGGACCAGGGCGGCATCATCATCAGGGCGGTGAACGCCGAGTACTGCCGGACCCTGTGACACGCACTGCGCCGACCGCGGGCAGGGCCAAGGCGAGCAGCGGCCCGAGCCGGTAGCGGCGGCATCGGGAATCGGGACCGCGTCGAGTACCTCGGCCAGGGCGGGCAGGTCAACGGTGGCGTCGGTGAGGGTGACATGCTCCAGGTGGCGGTAGAGCACGTCGATCGGGGATCGATGGCACGCGACGCGGCCCCTGTTCTTGATCGGCTGGCTGGACACCGACGATCGTCAGGGATCGCGTTTGTCATCTCCGCGCTGGGGCGCCCCTCCTACGGGCCCACCCGGCTCGCCGGGTGGGCCCGTAGGAGTTGAGCTACGGCACAGCACTGTGTCCGTGCTGTCAGACTCCGGTGTCCCCATCGAGGACATCTCGTGTCTGTAGGCCACTCCAACATGGTGGTCACCGAGACGGTCCACCGGCACCAGATCCGGCCCGTGATCATGCAGTGAGCCGCGGCGATGGACAAGATCTTCGGGAGTTAGTCACTCAGCCGCCGTTTTCAAGATCAAAGATCAAACGTTTTCGCAGAAGCGAAGCGGTCGAACAAGCCGTCGTCCTGTGTACCGCCGCAGGTGCAGCATCGGGGAGTCGTGTCCCACCAGCTTGGCCAGGTGAGGGGTGACGAGCATCTCCGAGTCGAACCGGAACACGCTCATGGCGAGGCCGCATGCCCGGGACGGCAGGCGGGCGCGGGCCGTGCGCACGGCCCGCGGAGCGCCGTCGCTGGGCCCGATAACGGCTTGGTGCCACCCACCCTCGCAGGCATCATGGTCGCCATGCCAGAGTTCATCGATCCGATCGGCACGTTGCGGACGTCGTTTCTGGCCGCGGTGGCCGAGTTCCGTGTCGACCCTGACTATCCGGTTCCGTGGTACATCGACGATGTCGACCCGCAGGCTCTGGTGGCCCCGGAGGCCTTCGAGGCGTATACCGCGCGCGTGGTCGACGAGCGGAACTCATGGGGTGTGCGCCCCGGATTCGTGCCGATGACCACCCTATGGTGGGTCGACCGCGAGCAATTCCTGGGAAGATTGGCCATCCGTCACCGGCTCACCCCGGCACTGGAGAAGTTCGGCGGCCACATCGGCTATGACGTCCGCCCCAGCGCACGGCGCCAGGGTCACGCGACGGCCATGCTCGCCGCGGCACTGCCGATCGCCCGGTCCCTGGGCATCTCCGAGGCTTTGGTCATGTGCGACAGGACCAATATCGCCTCACAGCGGGTCATCGAAATCAACGGCGGACAGTTGCTCGACGTGACCGAGCAAAAGCGCCGCTACTGGGTCCCGACCACCGGGTCCGTAGGCGGCAGGACGCTCGATCAATAGGCTGGCGATCTCGCCGACGCCGACATCAGGGAAGCGAGCGCTTCGGCATAACCTCGGTCGGGGGATCGGCGACGCTACACAATGCGAGGCAGCCGGCTCCGGCACGCCATCCTCCCTCGATGGGTAGCCATGTGACCAGGACCTGCCGGATCGGGCCAGGATGAAATGTAACCAGAACCCGAGTAAATGTAACCAGATCGTGGTTACATTTACTCATGATCCAGCACGTGAACGAGTTGGTCGCACGTCTCCGCGCGACCGGGGGCGACTACGACGATGTCGAGGTCAAGTCGGCGGCGGGAGGGCTGCCGCAGTCGCTCGCCTCCACTCTGAGCGCGCTTGCAAACCATCCGGGCGGTGGCACGATCATCCTCGGACTCGACGAGGCCACCGGCTTCCGACCAGTACAGCTACCAGACCCACAGGCTCTCAAACAGGGCCTCGCTCACAAGGCCCGCTCGTTCTCGCCACCTATCCAGCTCACGATCACCGACGCGGAGGTGGATGGGGCACCCGTCATCGTCGCCAGAGTGCATGAATGCGATCCGTCGGCCAAACCGTGTCGGATCACGGCGTCGGGCACGGCATACATGCGGGGGTACGACGGAGACTTCCCACTGTCGGATTTGGAAGAGCAGGCATTTCTTGCCGCCCGGAAACCACCTCTCTTCGACCGGCAGCCCGTGACAGGCGCCACCTGCGAGGACCTGGACAGCGACCTCGTCACAGCGTTCTTGCGTTCGGTTCGCGACCGGGATCCCCACGGCCTAGGCCGTTTCCCTGACGATGCCGAGCTGCTCCGGCGTGCCGGAGTGACTCGGCCCGACGGCACCCCGACCGTCGCGGGGCTGCTGGCTCTGGGTGTTCATCCACAGGAGTGGTTTCCACGCTTCGTCATCCAGGCTTCCGCGGAGCCGTTGCCGACTGATCCTTCCGGTTCGCGGGCCCGCAATCAGACGACGATCACGGGAGCCATTCCCCGGATGTTGGAAGAGGCCCTGGCATGGGCACGCCGCACCTTCGACACAAGCGTCGTGTCGGTGCCGGACGGAACTGTTCGCGATCAGCCTGCCTATCCATACCTGGCGTTTCGCGAGATCATCGCGAACGCTCTTCTCCATCGCGACCTCGATCACTGGTCGGCGGGCATGTCGGTAGAGGTTCGGCTCCGCCGCGATCGATTGATCGTCTCCAATCCGGGTGGCCTCTATGGCATCACAGTCGATCGACTCGGACGCGACGCGGTCACCTCCGCCCGCAACGCGCGACTCGTCTCCATCTGTCAGCACGCTCGCACACCGGAAACCGGTG
Organism: Nonomuraea maheshkhaliensis; assembly: GCF_039529435.1. Taxonomy (NCBI): domain Bacteria; kingdom Bacillati; phylum Actinomycetota; class Actinomycetes; order Streptosporangiales; family Streptosporangiaceae; genus Nonomuraea; species Nonomuraea maheshkhaliensis. Next base: position 31,310 of record NZ_BAAAMU010000083.1, on the reverse strand, counting down.
GACGCGTGATCGAGGCCCTGGCCACCGGCATCCCGATCGTTGCCAACGCCCTCGCTGAGGCGGGACTTCCGCCTGCGCATTACATCGACGCCGCCATCCGGTTCACTGTCGTCCTGCGGCAACAGGCGGCTCCCGCCGACCGTTCAGCCATGGACCTGAACAAGACGGAGCTACACGTGTACGACGCCTTGGCGGTCGGAGCACGGAGCGTCGCCGACCTCAAGCAGGAACTGAACCTGTCCGCACCCAACATCCGCAAAGCGCTACGCGAGCTGCGGTCGAGAGGGCTCGTCGAGCAGTTGGGCGGGAAAGGACAGCCGACCACCTATCGGCAACTCTCAGAGTAAGGCGGTTCGAAGATTTCCGTGGATGTCCAGCTCCGGCCCACTCCACAATGAGTTGCTCGAGGCATGTCGTCGATCATGGCCTTCTTCAAACAGGTGGGCGGTACCTGATTCGAACCAATGACCCCTCGCTTGTAAGTCGCCTCACAGCCAGGTGAGATGGCCGGTCGAACGGCCTCTCACCTGGACCTTCATACCATGGACAATCACCAGCATCCATGCCCGTCCACGGCGGTTGTCACTCAGTTAGTCACTCAGACTTCGAGTGCTTCGCCCGCTCAGCCTCGATCTCCTTGCGCTCTTCGGGCGTGGTCACGAAGCTGCCCATCCCGGGCTCCGTACGAATCAGCCCGTCCGCGCGAAGGGCGCGCATGACCTTCTGGCCGGTGGCGTTGGCGATGCCGAACTCCTCGATGAGATCGATCAAGGACGGGATGCGCTCCCCTGCCTTGTACTCGCCCGTGCGGATGCGCTCGGCGATGATCGCGTGCACCTGCCGCCACCTGGGCTGGTTCGCCTTCAACTCCACCATTGCAGCAACGCTAGGGAGACATGACGCGCCATGGCGATGGACAGCGCGCTAGGTACGCTATAGCGCACTATAGCTTGATGGGCTTATGATGCGGCCATGACACCAGCTCAGAACCTCTACGGCATCGTCATCGGTGAGTGCGTGAGCCGCCACGTACGCACGCGAAGAAGAGATCATCAACGCCTAGAGTGGGCGTCACCTTGCGGGGCTCTCGAACGACTTCGCCCACTGGCCTGGACCTGCCCGTGCAAGGCCACCGTGTACGAGCTGTGCTCCAGCGGGTCAAGAGGCCTCATCCGGCGCACCGTCCAGCACGACAGCGGGCATGTGGTCCATGAAACCCACCCAACATCGATCAACGATGCGTGGACTCTATGGGCAGCCCTGCTGGACGGAGCCGCCCGATAAGCCACCGAACTGCGGCCCCCACAGCAGCCCGGAGGACGAGACCCACCGGGCTGCCATCACCACATGCAGCAGCGTCGGGGCCAACAGGCCGCTACTCAGTCATCCCTCGTTCTCTACCGACGTAGAGGACAAGCACAGCTGTCAGCGCATTGACCATCTGCTGCACCTCAGCGGCCTGTCTCCCGAGAAGCACGAGAATAACGATCAAGGCAGCGACGATTAGCACTGCCATGAGCGGATGCCGTTCAGGCGGTAACTTTTCCACGGCCTAACTCCTCTGCGAGTGGGCGTCAAGTCACCGTCCGGGGAACTCTACCAGGGGACCCGGATGGTGATTTCAGATCGTAGAGCGATCCTTCTCAACACGCGTGCCAAATCAAGCTATTAGGCACATAATTTCCCATCGCCGCCAGTAATAAGCGCCCAAGCCACAGGGTCTTAATCGCCCGATAGGGCTCCGAGCAGCACTTACATGCCTCGGAGCCCGCCACACTCTTGGTTGATCCAAAACGGTGCAACATGATCCAAATTGAACCAGCGAAGCCATTTCCGAGTCGAATGGACTCAGTTGGATTCAGTAAACGCACACTCTGCAAATGCATACCTTGCAAATGCAAGGGAAACCCGAGAAAACCAGTGACTTTTTGCTGAGAAGCAACGTAGGTGGACGTCAACACGCTCACTCTTCGACCCCCGTTCATCCCCTATCTCCTCGTACGCCGTCGACTCACCGCGTAGCGGCAGCGGGCCGGGGACGGAGTGTCAAGCCCGGCTTCGCGTGTACGTCGGCCGGTCGCCGTTCCTCGGTCATGTGTTGTCCTGCGGTCAGAGCCGGGCTTGATGCGGAGGAGCCGGGCTGCTGGGCTTGCCTGAGTCGATGGTGTGCGAGGTGATCACCTCGGTGCCGGGGCGCTCCCGCCGGAGGCATAAGGCTTGAAGAGCCGTCCCGTCTTATGTGAGCGGAGCGGCCGGCGCCCATGCGAAGCACCCGGAGGGCCGCGAAGCGGTGGGGGCCGGCGGCGGAGCGGCGGCGGTGCGGAGGTCGGCCACGGGGTGTGTACGGCGGCGCGGCGGCCGTGCGGTGGTACGGCCCGAGCCCCTGCCGCCCGGGACCGGCCCCCAGGCCGCATGCCCGGGACGGCAGGCGGGCGCGGGGCCGTGCGCGCGGCGCGGAGCGCCGTCGCCTTGACTCAGTGAAGAAACTCTGAGCCAGTTTCCTGTTCAGACATTCCTGTTCAACGAGCCGCATCGCCGTCTAGTGCTGTGACCGCGTGGTTCGTTCGGTGGGGCGCACGCCTCTTCAAGACCGCCTCGTGAGCACACCCCGGCCAGAGCACAGCTCCTCATGAAAGGCTGGGCGGCATGATTGGCATGGGCGGACCGTCTGAGAACCCAGAACTCTGGGCGTTCCTGGAATCACTGCAATGCGGCGAGGCCCTTTCCGGCACCGTCACAGCGATCGAACGGTTCGGCGTGTTCGTGGCGCTGGACGACGGCCCCGACCACCCGGTCTTCCCCGGCGTCGGATTCATCACGATCCCCGAGCTGTCCTGGCGGCGCTTCGAAGCAGCTTCGGATGTCGTTCAGGTCGGGCAGCGCGTTTCATGTGAGTTCCTCCAGTTCGACACATGGAACCTAGAGGCCAGACTGTCCTTGCGAGCGATGCAGCCGGACCCCTTCCAAGCGTTCGCCGACGGCAATGCGGTGGGCCAAAAACTACATGGACAGGTCACCAAGCTGGTCCCGTTCGGCGTCTTCGTTCAGGTCGCCGACGGAGTCGAAGGACTCGTCCACCTACGAGAGCTCACATGGACGCCCGTGGAAGCTCCGTCGGATGTCGTCCCAGTCGGCGATGAGGTCACGGTCGTCGTCACCGAAATCGACCGAGAGCGACGCAGACTGGCCCTCTCCCGACGACAGGGCTCACCCGACCACCAGTGACTCCTGCGTATTGCCGTGCGGTTTTCCTGCGCGAGCGTTCCGTGGTGCCAATCGCCTGCGCGGCAAAGGGGAGGGTGCGGCGGATGATGAGGACGGCTTCGGCGTAGTCCATGCCGAGCGCGGCGCGTTCGCCTTCGTAGGCGATGCGGGCGGTGGTGAGGGTCATCCAGCGGACGGGGCCGTGTTCGCGGATGAGTGACTGGTAGAAGAGACCAGCGCGCTTGCGGTACTGGGCGTTGCGCTTGGGGTCGTCCCAGTCGGGGAGCAGGTCGGCGTTGGTGTAGGAGTTGATCTCCAGACGGGCTGATGCGCCGTGGATGGCGGCGGTGTGGCCTCGGTGCCACATGCTGCGGCGGCGGATGACTGGGTGGCCGGGGCGGACGCTGAGCATGATCGCGATGTCGCGATTGGCGGTGGTCTTCTCGCCGGTGAAGAGCGGGACATCACGGTCGCGTTGGGCGAGGTCCCAGCCGAATGCTTGGACGTCGAGGTGGTTGCCGGGGGCGGCGAGGTCGGGCCGGTCGTGGTCCGTGATGAGGATGGTGCGGCGTTCGGGCATGGGGCGGACGAAGGAGCCGCGTCCGCGCATGACGTAGGCCAGTCCTTCGGAGACGAGGGTGTCGATGGCCTTGCGGACGGTGGGGCGGGAGACGTCATACTTCCTGACGAGTTCGGGTTCGCTGAGCAGCGCGCCGCCGGGGGATACCGGCTGGCAAGCGCATCGTCAAGAAGGCCAGCGGCAAGACTAAGACAGAAGCCAAGGCCAAGCTCAAAGAGATCGTCCGCGACCACGAGGACGGCCTGGCCATCGCGCCCACCAACTACACGGTGGCCGACGCCGTCCGTTACTGGCTTCAGCACGGCCTCGGCGGGCGTTCCTCCGCAACCGTCAAGATGTACAACACCTACGCCGATACGCACGTGATCCCCGCCCTCGGTGCCCGCAAGCTGCGGGATCTGTCCGTGGAAGACGTCGACAAGTGGCTGGCCAGCAAGACAAGTGAACTGGGCACCCGGTCACTCAAGCTGATCCACGGCATCCTCAACCGGGCGGTCAAGAGCGCGATGCGCCGCGACAAGGTCAAGCGGAACATCGTGGACCTCTGCGACGTCCCGGAGGGACGCGCCGGTCGTCCTTCCAAGGCGCTGACGTTGGCTCAAGCTCTCGCCGTCCTCACACAGGCAGAGAAGAGCGGCGAGCGCATGCGGGCCTACATCGTCTGCGTGGAGGCGCTACGCCTGCTCAAGGAAGCCCAAGAGATCGCTCAAGAGAAGGCGGGGGACCGGTGGAGGACACGGATCTCGTGTTCTGCACGCGGACGGGAACGCCCGTCACGGCCCACAACGTACGGCGCGACTTCCGGAAGGTGGGGGAGGCGGCGGGGCTCACCGGGCGGGAGTGGTCGCCTCGCGAGCTGCGGCACAGCTTTGTGTCCGTACTGTCAGACTCCGACGTCCACATCGAGGACATCTCGCGCCTGGTCGGGCACTCCAACACGGTGGTCACCGAGACGGCCTACCGGCACCAGATCCGGCCCGTGATCATGCAGGGAGCTGCGGCGATGGACAAGATCTTCGGGAGTTAGTCACTCACTTAGTCACTCAGTCGCCGTTTTCAAGATCAGAGAAAAATGTTTACGCAGGTGGGCGGTACTGGGTTCGAACCAGTGACCCCTCGCTTGTAAGGCGAGTGCTCTACCGCTGAGCTAACCGCCCCTGATCGGCACTACACCTTACGACACCAACGGCCCCGGTCGCACATCCACCGCCCACCCGGGCCCCAGTTCAGGCCGGCCCGCCGCTCGCCAGCCCAGCAGGGCCGCTCCCAGCATGCCGGCGTCCACCCCGAGGGCGGCGGGGATCAGCGGGGGTGCGTCGCGGAAGGCGAGGCGTTTGACGAGGCGGGTGCGTACCGGGTCGAAGAGGGCCGGCCCGGCTTCGGCGAGGCCGCCGCCCAAGACGATGACGGACGGGTCCAGCAGCAGCGTGTACGTGGCGAGGGCGAGCGACAGGGCCTCCACGGCCTCGTCCCAGACCTCTATGGCGATCGGGTCGTCCGAGGAGACCACCTCTTCGGCCTTCACGCCTTCCAGCCCGGCTCGCTGGCTGTAGCGGCGGCCGACCGAGGCCGCCGACGCGTACGTCTCCAGGCAGCCGAACTGGCCGCACGCGCACTCTTCCCCGTCCGGGAAGACGGGAGTGTGGCCGATTTCGCCGGCCCAGCCCGAGGACCCGCCGTACGGTTCGCCGTTGATGATCGTGGCGCCGGCGATGCCCGTGCCGATGGGCAGGAAGAGGAAGTCGGACAGTCCGCGGCCCGCACCGAGAATGCTTTCCGCGAGTCCGCCGGTGCGTACGTCGTGGCCGAGCATCACCGGGATGTCCAGGGTGGTGAAGTCGGTGGCGGGGACGTCGCGCCAGCCCAGGTTGGCCGCGTACAGGGCGGCGTTCTCCGACACCAGGCCGGGCACGGCGAGCCCGACTCCGGCGGGGATGCCGTCGCCCGAGTCGGCGAGGTGGCCGATGAAGTCGGAGATGGCGGTGACGACCGCCTCAGGGCCCTCCGTCCGGGGGGTGGGGCGCCGCTCGCTCAGCAGCACCGCGCCGGACTCGCTGACCAGGCCGCCCTTCATGGACGTGCCACCGACGTCGAGCGCGACGACGAACGAACTCATTGCGGACACGGAAGGAGACGATAGCGCAGCTCAGTAAATGTCCGTCCCAATGGCTCACGTCTGGCTCACGTCCCAGGTGTCCGGCATGTGCGTGCCATGCCATCCGAGGGTGCACGCATGTACGTGGATCCCGAGGGTGGCCGCGACGGTGCCTGCGGGTCCGAGTGGCCGAGCCCGGAATGGCGGTTTCCGATGGTTGGATCGCGCGGTCGAGGTCGAAGCTCGGTTCGGCGCAGCCCGCACAGCTTGCCGTAGCGCAAGCCGCGTAGCCCGTTGCCGCAGCGCGAAGCCGCGTAGCCCGGGGAGCCACCAGAACGCGAAGCGACGTATCCTCCGCCCGTGGACCGCGGTTCAAGACGCGCGAGTCGGACGGCAGCATCGGGCTCCCCGGCACCACGCGCGGGACGTTCCGGCTGGACGGCGCGCGCTGGGAGACGCCCGGCCCCGACGACGCCGAGGCTCTGGTCGAAAGTCTCGTCCGGGCCGGGATCGTGGTCCGTGACCTGCTCGTCACCGACGTGGTGCGGGGTCACCGCCCGGCTGTCTCACGGCGCACGGTCGAACGCCGGTTCCGCGCCGCGACCGGACTGACGCCGGGCGCGGTCCGGCAGGTCGAGCGGGCCCGCACGGCGGCGCAGCTGCTGGCTGCCGGCGACCCGGCCGCCGACGTCGTCGCCGAGCTCGGCGACTGCGACGAGCCGCACCTGGCCCGGGCCTTGCGCTCCTACGTCGGACGCACCGTCAGCCAGCTGCGCGAGGGCGCCGGCGGCGCGATCGCCCTCGACCTGGATCAGCGCTTGACGTCGTAGACCAGCTTCAGGATCCCGTTCGAGTAGCTCTCCGATTCCCGCAGCGTCAGCATGTGCTTGTCTCGGTCGGCCCGGCCGAACAGGCTCTTGCCGGCACCGAGCAGCACGGGGAAGACGAGCAGGTTGTACTGGTCGATCATTCCCGCGTCCGACAGCCGCCGAGCCAGCTCCGCGCTCCCGTGGATGAAGATCGCGCCGCCCTCACCCTCCTTGAGCGCGGCGACGTCCTCGGTCGAACGCAGGATCGTGGTCGGCCCCCACCCGTCGACGATGGCGTCGTCAGCCAGCGTGGTCGACACCACATACTTGGGCAGCTCCTTGTAGTCGGCGTGGTCCGTCGAACCGGGCCAGACCGCTGCGAAGGCCTCGTAGCTGCGACGCCCGAACATCAGCGCCGTCGTGTCGGTGAGCTCCTCACCCTTGAGGGACCAGGCTTCGGGGACGAAGTCGAGGTCCTTGAACACCCACCCGCCGCTGCGGTGTTCTTCCCCCGGCCCGCCGCCGGGCGAGTCCACCACACCGTCGAGCGACATGAAACCGGTGTATACCAAGTTACGCACTGTGCCGTCTCCTCATCCTCGGGCGAGTTTCCGGGTTCACGCTAGATCATGGCCGCGGTAGCCGTCTTGGACGGAAACGACAGCGGGTCCGAAACGCGTATCCGAGCACCGCCGCGGCCGGCTCGTCCTCGGCCGGTGTGAGATGTCGATCAGGTCCGGGTGAAGGCGTGGCGGAGCTGCCGGCGGGCAGGCCGTCCGCGGGTGATCCGGCGGAGGAAGCCGCTGATGGCGGCCCAGCGGATGACGGCTGCGAGGGTCGCCTCCATGCCGTACGTCGCCCAGGCGCCCGCACAGCGCCGTACAGCCCCCGTGAGGCGACAAGGAGCCTAGGCCCGCCCGAGGACCCTGTTGAGCGCCGCCTCGACCTCCGCCGAGAGTCCCGGCGGCGCCGTGACCGGAGCCGGGCCGAGGGTTTCCGAGGAGCGCGCCATCCGCACCGCCCCGCAGGAGCGGCATTCCACCTCTCCCAGCCGGCAGATCAGCGCCGTGGACCCGCACGTCGAGCAGGTGTCGAGGTCGAGGTCGTGCAGCCGTTGACAGTCCGGGCAGATCAGCACCTGAGACTCGTGGCGCACCCCGCGCTGCCACGGGCTGGCACCGCGCACCGGGTCCGTCTGCCTGGCCCCGCAGCGGTAGCAGGGCATCCTTCCCTCCGAGGTCAAGAAATGTCGGCGAGTGCCTTGACGTAGTCGGCGACGTCACGTGCCGAGGAGATCGGATTGACCACCGACCACCGGATCACGCCCTCGCCGTCGATGATGAAGGTCCCCCGACGAGCAAGCCCCTTCGCCTCATCGAAAACACCGTACGCCTGCGCGACCTGTCCGTGTGGCCAGAAATCGGAGAGCAGCGCGAAGGTGTAACCCTCGCGATCCGCCCAGGCACGGTGGGTGAAGACGGAGTCGACGGACACGGTGAGCACCCGCGCCCCGGCGATCGGCTGATCGCGCAGGGCGGACAGCTCGCCGTGACAGATCCCGCTGAATGCGAGCGGGTAGAAGACCAGCACGACGTTTTCGCCCCGGAACTGAGACAGGCTCACCGGGGTGCCGTGCTGGTCCTGCAGCTCGAAATCCGGAGCCAGGGCGCCGACCTCGGCAGGATGTGCGTTCACAGGCACCATCCTGCCGTACGGCGGGCGCCTCGGGCTCCTACCGGCGGCTGCCCTTCGGCGGGACGAGCCTGGTCCCTGACCAGTCGGGTGCGGCGGAGATGCTGCTGGTCTGCGAGAGACCCGCGGTCGTGGAATCCTCCCCGATGTCGCTCGGCTCCACGTGACCGTCGCGACCGGCCTTGGGAGTCAGCAGCCAGATCTGGCCACCGTCGGCGAGTACTCGCATGGCGCTGGTGAGGACGTCGAAGAGGTCCCCGTCGCCGTCGCGCCACCACAGCAGCACGGCGTCGACGACGTCGTAGCTGTCCTCATCCAGCAGCTCGTTGCCGGTCAGGTTCTCGATCGACGAACGAAGCTCGTCGTCGACGTCCTCGTCCCAACCGATCTCCTGCACCACCTGACCCGGCTTGAGGCCGAGTCGTTCGGCCAGGCCGCGCTCGCCCTGCGCCTGACCCGCGGTCGCGCTCACGTTTATCCCTCCTGCTTGAGTGGCCCCGCTTATGCGGTTTATCGCTTCGGCACAGTCCACACGCTGTGACCCTCAGTCGTCAACGGTCGCCACGGGTACGGCCGTAGTCGGCCAGAATCAATCAGACAAAAACGACAGGCGAACCTGGCGTTGCGGGTTGTCGACGTTCAGGTCGACGAGTGCGACGGATTGCCAGGTGCCCAGTGCCATTCGCCCGCCCAGCACGGGGATCGTGGCGTACGGCGGGATCAGGGCGGGCATCACGTGCGATCTTCCGTGACCGCGCGAACCGTGGGCGTGGGCCCAGCGATCGTCGGCGGGAAGAAGGTCACGCAGCGCCGCCAGCAGATCGTCGTCGCTGCCCGCGCCCAGTTCGAGCACGGCCACGCCGGCCGTGGCGTGCGGCACGAAGACGTGCAGCAAACCGTCCTCGCCCTGGGCCCGGACGAATTTCTCGCATTGTGGCGTGATGTTGTGCACCGTCTCTCGTGAACCGGTCGTCACGGAGATGATTTCTGATCTCACGGGCAAATCCTACTGATGCATCACCACGGCATCAGGACCCGGAAACACCAGCCCGGTGTGCCCGTCGTCGAAGCGCACCACGTATGGAGGCCCGCCGTCGGGGCCCTGGACCTCCGTGATTACTCCGACCCGGTCCCTTTCGCCGACGGTATTGCCATGCACCAGGAGCCGGTCTCCCACCGTCGCGTTCATATCTCCACATTGGTACGCCGAGGGCCCGAGGAAAAGAGGGCGGCGCAAGTTTTGCCCCTCCTGGAGGGGAAGAGAAAAAGATGACCGGATCGTTACGCTGCCGAGAGGTCACGTTTCGGCCTACGCGGCGCACGGCGGCCCCGTCCGTGGCCGCCTCCGCGACCCGCGAGACTCCCGGCCGGTGATGATCAACCCGCCGAGCCGGCGACAGGTGGCCGGCGACACCCGGCCGCTCCCTCTTGAAGGGGTACGGGTGTCCGTCCCGCGCTCTGAGCCGTTCGGCGGGCCACCCAGACTCGGAGCCACGGCCGGAATCCACGCGCCACGGCAGGGTTCAGGGCACCGTTCGACCAGGCGTGACAGGCCCGCGCAGCCAGGGCACGGGGCAGGGCGGCTAGACTCGCCCGCCGCGGGTGAGAACCATCTCCCGCGGGGAGATCAAGCCTACGGAGGATACATCCCGGGCAGCATGCAGATATGAGCGAAATTTCGTTCGTTTTCCTGTCTTGTTAAATTGCTCCTGCGATGTAACCTTTGGTGGCGATTCGTCCTACCATCGGTGGTCTAGGCCATCGGTAAGCCCCCTGCCAGCGGGGACACTCTGGTTACCGGCTAGTAGAGATGCGTTTTCTACGGCTAGCGACCAGGATGGAAGGCGACCCAGACCAGACATCAGTCCATCTCGGAAGGCGAGACCCAGTGGCTTCCGGACGCCAGCGATTCTCGATCATCAGCGACGGCCTACCCAGCCAGCTGCCTGATGTCGACCCCAGCGAGACCAACGAGTGGCTCGAGTCTCTCGACAACGTCGTCAAGACCGAGGGCCGCACCAGAGCCCGCTACCTCATGCTGCGCATGCTGGAACGGGCCCGCGAGCACCAGGTCGGCGTGCCGGGCCTGCGCAGCACCGACTACATCAACACGATCCCGCCGGAGCGCGAGCCGTGGTTCCCCGGTGACGAGCACGTCGAGCGCCGCATCCGCGCCTACATCCGCTGGAACGCGGCCATCATGGTGTCCCGGGCCAACGCCCGCACCAACGTCGGCGGCCACATCGCCACCTACGCCTCGGCCGCCTCGCTCTACGAAGTGGGTTTCAACCACTTCTTCCGCGGCAAGGACCACGGCGAGTCGGGCGACCAGGTCTTCTTCCAGGGCCACGCGGCCCCGGGCATCTACGCGCGCGCGTTCCTCGAGGGCCGGCTCAACGAGGCCCAGCTCGACGCGTTCCGGCAGGAGCTGTCGCAGGGCTTCCACGGCCTGCCCTCCTACCCGCACCCGCGGCTCATGCCCGATTTCTGGGAGTTCCCGACGGTCTCCATGGGCCTGGGCCCGATCGGCGCGATCTACCAGGCGCGGTTCAACCGCTACCTGCTCAACCGCCAGATCAAGGACACGAGCCGCAGCCACGTGTGGGCCTTCCTCGGTGACGGCGAGATGGACGAGCCCGAGTCGCTCGGCGCGATCGGCCTGGCCGCCCGCGAGGAGCTCGACAACCTGACGTTCGTGATCAACTGCAACCTGCAGCGGCTGGACGGCCCGGTACGCGGCAACGGCAAGATCATCCAGGAGCTGGAGTCCTACTTCCGCGGCGCCGGCTGGAACGTGATCAAGGTCGTGTGGGGCCGCGACTGGGACCCGCTGCTCGCGGCCGACGTCGACGGCGTGCTCGTCAACCAGATGAACACCACGCCCGACGGCCAGTTCCAGACCTACTCGGTCGAGTCCGGCGGCTACATCCGCGACAACTTCTTCGGCGGCGACCCGCGCCTGCGCAAGATGGTCGAGCACCTGTCCGACGACGACATCCGCAAGCTGTCGCGCGGCGGCCACGACTACCGCAAGGTCTACGCGGCCTTCAAGGCGGCCCGCGAGCACGTCGGCCAGCCGACGGTGATCCTCGCCCAGACCATCAAGGGCTGGACCCTGGGCAAGGACTTCGAGGCGCGCAACGCCACGCACCAGATGAAGAAGCTGACCAAGGCCGAGCTCAAGGAGTTCCGCGACCGGCTCTACCTGCCGATCCCGGACTCGGCGCTCGAGGGCGACCTGCCGCCGTACTTCCATCCGGGCGAGAACGACCCCGAGATCCAGTACATGAAGGAGCGCCGCGCGGCGCTCGGCGGCGTGCTGCCCAAGCGGGTCATCCGCGCCAAGCCGGTCAAGCTGCCCGGCGACGAGGTCTACGGCACCTTCAGCAAGGGCTCGGGCAAACAGCAGGTCGCCACGACCATGGCGTTCGTCCGCCTGCTGAAGGACCTCATGCGCGACAAGGAGATCGGCCACCGGTTCGTGCCGATCATCCCCGACGAGGCGCGCACGTTCGGTCTCGACGCCATGTTCCCGACGGCCAAGATCTACTCGCCCCACGGGCAGACGTACGAGGCCGTCGACAGGGAGCTGCTGCTGTCGTACAAGGAGGCGACGCAGGGGCAGATCCTGCACGAGGGCATCAGCGAGTCGGGCTCGATGGCCTCGACGATCGCGGCCGGCACCGCCTACGCCACGCACGGCGAGCACATGATCCCGATCTACATCTTCTACTCGATGTTCGGGTGGCAGCGCACCGGCGACCAGATGTGGCAGATGGGCGACCAGATGGGCCGCGGCTTCCTGCTGGGAGCCACCGCGGGCCGCACCACGCTCAACGGCGAGGGCCTGCAGCACGAAGACGGCCACACGCCGCTCATCGCCTCGACCAACCCGGCGGCCGTCTCCTACGACCCGTCCTGGGCCTTCGAGGTCGCCCACATCGTCAAGGACGGCCTGCGCCGCATGTACGGCGACCGGCCCGAAGACGTCTTCTACTACCTGACCGTCTACAACGAGCCCTACCTGCAGCCGGCCCAGCCCGCCGACATCGACGTGCAGGGCCTGCTCAAGGGCCTGTACAAGTTCGCCGACGGCCCGCAGACGCAGGGCCCGAAGGCCAACATCCTGTCCTCGGGCGTGGCTGGCCCGTGGGCCATGGAGGCGCAGCGGCTGCTGGCCGAGGACTGGGGCGTGTCGGCCGACGTCTGGTCGGCGACGTCGTGGTCCGAGCTGCGCCGCGACGCCCTGGCGGCGGAGGAGTACAACCTGCTCAACCCCGAGGCCGAGCAGCGCGTTCCCTACGTCACCCAGGTGCTGTCCGGGGCGCGCGGCCCGTTCGTGGGCGTCAGCGACTACATGAAGGCGGTCCAGGACCAGATCGCGCAGTGGGTGCCGGGTGACTGGTCCTCACTGGGCACCGACGGTTTCGGCCTGTCCGACACGCGCTCGGCACTGCGCCGCCACTTCCACGTGGACGCGGCCTCGATCACGCTGGCCGTGCTGACCAGCCTGGTCAAGCGGGGCGAGCTCGACAGCGAGGTGCTGCGCGAGGCCATCGCCCGCTACCACCTCAAGAACGGCGTCACCGAGGCGGGCGGCGCCGAGAGCAACGACACCCAGTCGATGGGCGTCTGAGTCATCCGCCGACGGCGCTCCCGCGAATCAATGCGCGGGAGCGCCGTCATATTCGGCCGTCCGGGCCGTTGGGCCTGTGAGGCGGCACGTTCAGGAGGGGTACGTGCCGCCTCACCCCTATATGGTGCTGGGTCACGTATTGTGGGCACTACTTCCCCCTGAAGACATGTGAGGGGAAGTTCGTCATGCGTCGCGTCATAGCCGCCGCCCTGCTTCTGGCGGCCGCCGGCTGCTCCACCGCACCGGCCGAGCCCGCCACCGACTCCACGGCGGATCCCAGCAAGATCGCTTGGGGACCCTGCACCGACATCCAGCGCCCGGACGGCGAGCCGCCGGCCAAGCAGGACGCCTCCGTACGGTGCGGCAAGCTCGCGGTCCCCCTCGACTACGCCAAGCCCGACGGGGAGCAGATCGACCTCGCGCTCATCAAGCTGCCGGCCACCGGCAAGGAGAAGAAGCTGGGCTCGGTGGTGTTCAACTTCGGCGGCCCTGGCGCCTCCGGCGTCAACACGCTCGACCAGGCCGGCAAGGCCCTCACCACGCTGCGCGCCCGCTACGACCTGGTCAGCTTCGACCCGCGCGGCGTCGAGCGCAGCTCCGGCGTGCGCTGCGGCGACGGCGCCGATATGGACCGGTTCACCTCGCTCGACACGCTGCCGCCGAACGAGGCCACGCACAAGGCGCTGGAGGCGGCCAACAAGCAGTTCGCCGGCCTCTGCCAGCGGGAGTCCGGCAAGATCCTGCCCTACATCGGCACCGCGAACGCCTCACGCGACATGGACCGCATCCGCGCCGCACTGGGCGAGGCCAAGCTCAACTACGTCGGCATGTCGTACGGCACCCAGCTCGGCGGCGTCTACGCCACCCAGTTCCCCAAGAACGTGGGCCGCATGGTGCTCGACGCGCCGCTCGACCCCACGGTGACGTTCGAACAGCGCACGATCGCGCAGACGCGCGGCTTCCAGAAGGCGTACGAGAGCTTCCTGCGCGCCTGCGTCAAGAACACCTGCGACATCGGCAAGGACCAGGCCGCCGCCGACGCGAACGTCGGCCGGCTGATGAACCAGCTCACCGGCAAGCCGCTGCAGGTCAACGGCCGCGAGCTGACCCAGGGGCTGGCCGCGACCGGCGTGGCCGCCGCGCTCTACTCCGAGCTGACCTGGCCCTTCCTCGAGCAGGCGCTCAGCGAGGCGCTGCAGGGCCGGGGCGAGGCCCTGATGTACCTGGCCGACTCCTACACCGGCCGGGCCCAGGACGGCACCTACTCCACGCAGATGACCAGCTTCCCCGCCATCACCTGCGTGGACTCCGCCGAACGCCCCGACCCGGCCGCGCTGCGGCGCACCGAGGCGGCCGCGCTGAAGATCTCACCGCTGTTCGGCAGCGAGGGCTCGGGCGGGCTGTGCCGGGTCTGGCCGGCCAAGGGCAGCGACGAGGCCAGGCACGTGGACGCCACCGGGTCCGCGCCGATCCTGGTCGTGGGCGGCAAGGGCGACCCGGCCACCCCGTACGAGTGGGCGCCGAAGCTGACGGCCCAGCTCAAGACCGCGACGCTGGTCACGTACGAGGGCGAGGGGCACGGGGCGTACCTGTCGGGCAGCAAGTGCATCCAGGGGCTGGTGGACTCGTACCTGATCGACGGCAAGGTGCCGGACAAGGGCACGAGCTGCCCGGCGGCCTAGTCTTGGCGGGGTGACGGACTACAGAGCACAGATCCAGTCGGAGACCGAGCGCCTCGCGGCCCTGGCCGGCGACCTGTCCGTCCCGGTGCCCACGTGCCCGGGATGGACGCTCGCCGAGCTGGTCACGCACGTCGGGCGGCTGCATCGCTGGGCGGTGCACATGCTGCGCGGCCAGGTGCGCGAGCGCCTCTGGTCGCGGCAGGTGCCCGACGGCCTGGCCGAGGGCGCCACCGGTGACGCGGCCTGGCTCACCGCCGGCGCCGCCGAGCTGCTGGAGACGCTGGCGAGCACCGACCCGGACACCGAGGTGTGGACGTGGGGCCCGGACAACCGGGCGTCGTGGTGGCCGCGCCGCATGTTCTTCGAATCGCTGGTGCACCGGGCCGACGCCGAGCTCGCGCTCGGCATCGATCCGGAGATCCCGGCGGGAACCGCGATCGACGGCATCGAGGAATTCCTGCACAACCTGCCGTACGCCGTGTGGGTCACCCGGTCACTGGCCGGGCTCGGCCTGGAAGGGGCCACGATCCACCTCCACGCGAGCGACGCGGACGGCGAGTGGACCATCACGCAGGGTCCCGCCGGGAAGATCGAGTGGGCGCGCGGGCACGCCAAGGGCGACGCCGCCGTCAAGGGGCCGGTGAGCGACCTGCTGCTCCTGCTCTACGGCCGCCGCTCCCCCGATGCCCTCACCGTGCACGGGGACCGCGAGCTCCTGGACCGCTGGCTGTCCACGGCCTCCCTCTGACCACACCACCCGGCCCGGGCCACCGGCTCGCGGTGGCGTGGTCCGGTGAGGCCCTGGACGCGCCGCCGCTCGGCGATCGGCGGCGTGTCCAGGGCTCGGGTGAGCCGCCTCCGGGACGTGATCCCGTACGCGGCCCTCTCGCCTGCCGGGTTGTTCGCGGGGAAGGCGCCGGCCCCGGCCGGCGAGACAGGTCGTTCACCTGCGCTCGGAGACTCCTGCGGACCTGCCGTAGCTGCCGCGCGGGCAGCCGGGGCCGATGCCGGCGTCGTCGTCGATCACCGTGTGGTCCATCGTCGCCTCCTTGCTTCTCGAACAAGCCAACGATCTAACGCGTGGGCGACAACCCTATGTCGGTGTTTTCGAATCTTTAATCGAGCATCGTGCCGTGCACGACCATCTCGGGAACCTCGGAGGCGAAGCCTTCAAGCGGCCGATCGGGGCAGCGTTCGGCGGTGACGGTGGCGGCGGCGATGCGATCGAGCCTGAAGACGCGGACGTCGTCGCGCAGCCGGCACCAGGCCACGAGATACCAGAACCCGCCCCTGCCGCCCAGGAACACCCCCGGCTCCACGTCACGCGAGGTCAGCGCGCCCTTGGCGTCGGCGTAGTCGAGCCTGAGCACCCGGCGGCGCAGCAGCGCCTCCTCGATGGCGCGCGAGATGCCCTCGCCGCCCAGCGGCCTGATCGGCTCGACGCCCTGCTCGGGCGGCAGTTTGACCAGCTGCACCCGCCGGGCCAGCTCTCGGGCCAGATCGCCCTCGGGGCCCGGCATCGCGGCCACCACCTTGCGTAACGCGCTGCGCGCCTGCCGGCCGAACGGCTGGTCGCCGGCCCGGCTGAGCGCCACCGCGATGGCCACCGCCTCGGCCGGGCTGAAGTTGAGCGGGGGCAGGGACATCTTCTTGTCGATCGCGTAACCGCCCTTGCGCCCCGGCTCGGCGTAGATCGGCACGCCCGACTCCTGCAACGCGGTGATGTCGCGCTCGATCGTGCGCACGCTCACCTCGAACCGCGCGGCGAGCTCGCGGGCGGAACGGTGGCGGGGCGCGATGGCGCGCAGGTCTTCGACGAGCGCGTAGAGCCGGTCGGTACGGTTCACAGCCGAGACGCTACGCGCCGCCACCGACAATCGCGGACCCGCGGACGGCCCCGGGAACACCCCCGTAACCCCGCGGCCACAGGGATCTCACGCTCCGGCGAGTGCCCGCGGCCGCTCCCGGCGGCACACGATCCGCGCCGCCTTTCCCTCAGCGCAAACGAGGGCCCATTTTTCCACGAGCCCGCCCCGAGCCCACAGAGCCGGCCGGCCGGGACACGAACACCCGGGACGAACGCCCGGGAAAAGCCTGGCCGGTCAGCCCGCGTCGTGCTTCCCCGTCCACTCGATCAGCCGGTCGAGCGGCCACGTGTTGACGATCCGCTCCGCCTCGATCCCGCACCGGGCCGCGCGCTCGCACCCGTTCCGCTGCCAGTCGAGCTGCCCCGGCGCGTGCGCGTCGGAGTCGATCGCGAACACGCACCCCATCTCGTACGCCAGCCGCATCAGCCGCTTGGGCGGATCCAGCCGGTCCGGCCTGGAGTTGATCTCGACCGCTACCCCGAACCGCCGGCACGCCTCGAAGACCAGCTCCGCCTCGAACTCCGACTCCGGCCGCTTCTCGCCCCGCTTCCCTCCGGCCCGCACGACCCGCCCCGTGCAGTGCCCCAGGACGTCGACCAGCGGGTTCGCCACGGCGGTGACCATCCGCCTGGTCATCTCCTCGCCGCCCATCCTGAGCTTGGAGTGCACGCTGGCCACCACGACGTCGAGCCGTTCCAGCAGCTCGGGCCGCTGGTCCAGGGAGCCGTCCAGGTTGACGTCCACCTCGATCCCGGTCAGGATCCGGAACGGCGCCAGCCGTTCGTTCAGCTTGGCCACCACGTCGAGCTGCCGCTCCAGCCGCTCGGCCGACAGGCCCTTGGCCACGGTGAGGCGGGGCGAGTGGTCGGTCAGCGCCCAGTACTCGTGCCCGAGCGCCATCGCCGCCTCGGCCATCTCCTCGATCGGCGAGCCGCCGTCGGACCAGTCGGAGTGGCTGTGCAGGTCGCCCTTGAGCGCGGCGCGCAGCGCCGCCGTCTCCTCGTCCAGCTCCACCCCGGCGGTTGCCCGCATTCGCCGCAAATACGTTGGAACCTCACCGGCGAGAGCTTCGTTGACCACCAATGCGGTGACCTTGCCGATGCCGGGGAGGTCGCCGAGCCCGCCCGTGCGGGCCAGCCGCCCGAGCTCGCCCTCGGGCAGGTCGGCGACGACCGCCGCGGCCCGGCGGAAGGCACGCACGCGATAGGTGGGCTCTCCGGCGCGCTCCAACAGGAAAGCGATCTCGCGCAGGGCACCAACCGGATCCATGCGCTGATTCTTACCCAAACCGATGACAACAGGCAGGCAGTACGGATTGAACGCGTGCAAGAGCCCCCGATAGGCTCTTGGGCCGACGAAAGCAGGAGCTAGATGGCACCACCGCCCCACGAAGAGGCGTCCCCGCGTAAGTCGTCCAAGGCCGTTCCGCTGGCCGTGCTCGGCGTGCTGTCCCTGACGCTGGTCGGCATCTGGGCGATCTCGGAGTCCGACGACGACGAGGTCACCGCGGACTGCGTCATGCTCGTAGACGACGACTTCTCCACCACCACGACCCCCACCCCGACTCCGGCCCTGACCGCCACCGACGCCCCGACCGGCAGCCCCACGCCGACGACCAGCACCTCCGCGCCCCCGTCCGGCAGCTACCAGGTCGTCGACGACGACTACTGCGACGACGACTCCAGCCGCTACTACGGCACCAGCCACTCCCGCGGCGCCTACGTCTGGTACTACGGCGGCACGAGGATCGGCAACCGCGTCCACCGCGGCACCACCTTCCGCCCGTCCGACGTGAACATCAGCAGCCGCTCCGGCAAGTCGATCCAGCGCGGCGGTTTCGGCAGCCGCACGAGCAGCGGGAGCTGACGTGCGCCGCGAGCACCACCCGCCCAGAGACGGCTGGGAGAAGACGATCGAGGGCCAGGGCCTGGCCTACCACCGGGCCGCCCACCCCTCCGGGCTGAGCCGTCCCTACTGGGACGAGTCCGTGCACTACGTCTTCTCCCTGGAGGAGGTCGAGTCGCTGGAGGAGCAGGTCGAGGAGCTCCACCGCATGTGCCTGGACACCGTCGAGCACGTCGTCTCCACCGGCCGCTTCGCCGACTTCGCCCTGCCCGAATGGGTGTGGGAGGACGTGACGCGCTCGTGGGAGCGCCGCGACCCCCACGTCTACGCCCGCTTCGACCTGCGCTACGACGGCACCGGCCCGGCCAAGCTGCTGGAGTACAACGCCGACACGCCGACGGCGCTGGTGGAGTCGTCCGTCGTGCAGTGGTTCTGGCTGCAGGACGTCTTCCCCGGCGGCGACCAGTGGAACTCGGTGCACGAGCGGCTCGTCGAGCGCTGGCGCGAGCTGACCCTGCCGCCCGGCCCCACCTACTTCGCCTTCACCAACATGGACGAGACAGGCGAGGAGGGCATGACGGTCGCCTACCTCCAGGAGACCGCCGAGCAGGCCGGCCTGCCGACGATGGCCATCGCCATGGAGGACATCGGCTGGGACGCGCTCAACCGCCGCTTCGCCGACCTGGGCGGGCAGATGATCCGCTCGGTGTTCAAGCTCTATCCGTGGGAGTGGATGCTGGACGACGACTTCGGCCGCCACGCCGTACGCCACTCCACCTGGATCGAGCCCCTGTGGAAGACGCTGCTGTCCAACAAGGCGCTGCTGGCGATTCTCTGGGAGCGCAATCCGGGCCATCCCAACCTGCTGCCCGCCTACCTCGACGGCCCCCGCGAGCTGACCTCGTACATCGCCAAGCCGCTGCTCGGCAGGGAGGGCGCCTCGATGCGCATCGTCACGCCCGAGACGACGCACGAGACGCCCGGTGCCTACGGCCAGGAGGGCTACGTGTTCCAGGGGTTCGAGGCCCTGCCCGCGTTCGAGGGGCAGCGGCCGGTGCTCGGCGCCTGGGTGATCGCCGACGAGTCCGCCGGGCTCGGCATCAGGGAGACCACCGGGCTCATCACCGACGACACCTCCTCCTTCGTCCCTCATCGCATCGCCGACTGACGTCCACCCCCGTGCACACCTCCCGTGATTGGAACCCGACGTGACCCTTCTCGAAACCCTCGCCCGCGGCGCGGGAGCCATCGCCGCCTACGCCGCCGTCGGCGTGATCCTGATGATCGTCGGCTTCTACGTGATCGACTGGGCCACGCCCGGCAAGCTGAGCGAGGTCATCCGCACCGAGCGCAACCCCAACGCCACGCTGCTGGCCACCTCCGCCCTGGCCGCGGTAGGCCTGATCGTGGCCGCCTCCATCTGGGCCTCGGGCGGCCGGCTGGCCGAGGGCCTGGCGGGCACCGCGGTGTTCGGCCTGGTCGGCATCGTGGTCCAGACGGTGGCGATGCTGCTGTTCGACCGGGTCGTCGGCATCTCCGTACGCGACCTGGTCCAGGAGCGTGAGCTGCAGCCGGGCGCCCGGCTGCTGGCGGTGACCCATCTCGCGATCGGCCTGATCACCGCCGTGGCCGTGATCTAGACCGGCGAATAACCGCCGTTCCGGTCATCCTGAGGAACCTGGCACTCTAGAGGCGTGACAGACCGGACCAGGGAGGACACCACGCGCAGGCTCGAGCGGGCCATGGGCTCGCTCGGCACGGCGGCGATGGCCCGCATGGACGAGCAGTTGCCGTGGTTCCGCGCCCTCAGCGCCGAGGACCGGTCGTGGGTGGGGCTCGTGGCGCAGGCCGGGATCGCCGCGTTCGTCGAGTGGTTCCAGCAGGCGGGCAGAGACACGCCCAGCATCGAGTTCTTCGGCACCGCGCCACGTGAGCTCAAGCGGTCGATCTCGCTGCAGCAGACCGTCGACATCGTCAGGGTCGTCGTCGAGGTGGTCGAGGCGCAGGCCCACGAGCTGGCCGCCCCCGGCGGCGAGGAGCAGTTGCAGCAGGCCATGCTCCGCTACACGCGCGACGTGGCCTTCGCCGCCGCCCACGTCTACGCCCGCGAGGCCGAGGCCAGGGGTTCGTGGGACGCCCGGCTCGAAGCGCTGATCGTGGACGCCCTCGTCCGCGGCGAGGTGGACGACGGGCTCCACTCCTGGGCCGCCGCGCTCGGCTGGACCTCCTCACCCGTGGTCGTCATCGCCGGCCACGCGCCCGACGACGACCCGCGCGCGGTCATCGACGGGCTGCGCGAGAAGGGCCGCCGGATCGGCATGGACCTGCTGGCGGGGGTGCAGGCCGACCGGCTGATCGTGATCGTCGGCGGCGCGGGCAGCGTCAACGACGCGGCCAAGCAGGTGGTGGCCCGCTTCGGCGTGGGGCCGATCGTCATCGGCCCCGAGGTGCCCGACCTGCACGCCGCCGCCAGGTCGGCCAGGGCCGCGCTGGCCGGGCTCAAGGCGTCGTGCGGCTGGCCGGACGCGCCCAGGCCGGTGCACGCCGAGGACCTGCTGGCCGAACGGGCGCTCGACGGCGACATCGACGCCAGGGAACAGCTCATCGAGAACGTCTACCTGCCGCTGGCGGGCACGCCGCTGCTCGACACGCTGGCGACGTACCTGGAGCAGGGCACCTCGCTGGAGGCGACGGCGCGGCTGTTGTTCGTGCACCCCAACACCGTGCGCTACCGGCTCAAGAAGATCACCGAGCTGACCGGCTACCAGCCGACCGAGGGCAGGTCCGCCTTCACTTTGCAGGTGGGCCTCATCCTGGGCCGGCTCTCGGAAAGTGCCGTAACCTGGCGTGCTCTAACGTAATGCCGCCGAAATCCCCACTGTAGAGTTCCTACAAATCACCCCGGACAAAGTTCGTACGGATCTCTATCCGCGTGTCGGAGTTCTACAGGGCAAGGTGGATTTTGTGCTTGTACTCGTCGCCCCGGGCCAAGGTGCCCAAACACCGGGCTTCCTGACACCCTGGCTTGAGCTGCCCGGTCTGGCCGACAGACTCGGCGCCTGGTCGGAGGTCGTCGGGCTCGATCTGGTCTCCTACGGCACCACGGCCGACGCCGACGAGATCCGCGACACCGCCGTCGCGCAGCCCCTGCTCGTGGCCGCCGCGCTGGCCTCCGCCGAGGCCCTCGGCGCGGCCCCCGACGTGCTGGCCGGCCACAGCGTCGGCGAGTTCGCCGCCGCCGCCCTGGCCGGGGTGATCACGCCGGAGCAGGCGCTCGGCCTGGTCCGCGACCGGGCCCAGGCCATGGCCAAAGCCGCCGCCGTCACCGAGACCGGGATGACCGCCGTGCTCGGCGGCGTCGAGGAAGAAGTGCTGGCCGCCCTGGACAAGCACGGCCTGACCCCCGCCAACATCAACGGCGCCGGTCAGATCGTGGCGGGTGGCACGCTGGAGCAGCTGGCGGCGTTCAAGGAGGACCCGCCGGCCCGTGCCCGGCTCATCCCGCTGTCCGTCGCGGGCGCCTTCCACACCTCCCACATGGCTCCGGCCGTGGAGAGCCTGCGCGAGGCCGCCACCGGCGTCGTACCCGCCGATCCGGCGATCACGCTGCTGTCCAACGCCGACGGGCAGGCGGTCGCCACCGGCGCCGACTTCGTCCAGCGGCTGGTCAAGCAGGTCAGCAGCCCCGTCCGGTGGGACGCCTGCATGGAGACCATGGCCGGGCTCGGCGTCACGAAGATGATCGAGCTGCTGCCCGGCGGCACGCTGACCGGCCTGGCCAGGCGCGGCCTGCGCGGCGTCCAGACCGTGGCGCTGAAGACCCCAGACGACCTCGACGCGGCCCGGGAGCTGATCAAGTGAAGATCCCCGACATCGCCTCCGGCAGCAAGGTGCTGGCGCTCGGCCACTATCAGCCCGCCAACGTGGTCACCAACGACGACCTGGCCAAGACCATGGACACCAACGACGCGTGGATCCAGTCGCGGGTGGGCATCAAGGAGCGCCGGATCGCCCCCGACGGCGAGTCGGTCGAGGACATGGCCACCATCGCCGGAGGCAAGGCGCTGGCCGCCAGCGGCCTTTCCCCCGACGACATCGACCTCGTCATCGTGGCCACCTGCACGCTTGAGAGCCAGATCCCCAACGCCTCCGCCGTCGTGGCGCACCGCCTGGGCATCAACTCGCCCGGCGCGTTCGACGTCAACGCGGCCTGCGCCGGCTTCTGCTACGCGCTCGGCACCGCCAACGCGACCGTCCGCGCGGGAGCGGCCAGAAACGCGCTGGTCATCGGCGCGGAGAAGCTGTCGCAGTGGATCGACTGGACCGACAGGTCGACCGCGGTGATCTTCGCCGACGGCGCCGGAGCCGCCGTGGTCGGGCCGTCCGAGACGCCCGGCATCGGCCCCGTGGTCTGGGGCAGCTCCGGCGACAAGTCCGAGGCGATCAGCATCAAGGACCGTCACGACCACCTCTACCAGGAGGGCCAGACGGTCTTCCGGTGGGCGACCACCGCGCTGCACCCGGTCGCGCTCGAAGCCTGCGCCAAGGCGGGCGTGGACCCGTCGGAGCTGGCCGCGTTCGTGCCGCACCAGGCCAACCTGCGCATCATCGAGTCCATCGCCCGTAAACTGGGCGCCGACAAGGCCGTCATCGCCCGTGACATCGTCACCGCGGGCAACACCTCGGCCGCCTCCATCCCGCTGGCGCTCTCGCGCATGCTGGAGCGTGGCGAGGTTCGCTCGGGTGACCTGGCACTGGTGCTCGGGTTCGGCGCGGGTCTGACCTACGCCGGTCAAGTGATCGAGATTCCCTAGAATCCGCTCGCTTCCTTCATGCTTGCGCGGCGCCGTCCGCGCAGAACCCAGAAAACCAAAGGAGAACTAGCGACATGGCTGCCACCGAGCAGGACATCCTCGAGGGCCTCGGCAAGATCATCAACGAGATCACGGGCATTCCGGCCTCCGAGGTGACCCCCGAGAAGAACTTCGTGGACGACCTCGACATCGACTCCCTGTCCATGGTCGAGATCGCCGTGGCCGCCCAGGACGAGTTCGGCGTCGAGATCCCCGACGACCAACTCAAGAACCTGAAGACGGTCAAGGACGTCCTCACCTACATCCAGAACTGATCTCGTCCGCCACAACTGACCATCTAGCGAGGAGCGCGAAAACGTGAGTGCGAACCGGGTACGTGTCGTCGTCACCGGGCTTGGCGCGACGACGCCCGTCGGTGGAGACGTCACCTCGACCTGGACGGCGCTCCTTGCCGGTCAGTCGGGTGTCGAGACCCTCACCACGGACTGGATCGACACCGTCCCCGTGAAGTTCGCGGGGACGGCCGCGGTCGATCCGGCCGGGGTGCTGCCCCGTCCCGAGGCCCGCCGCCTCGACCGCAGCGAACAGTTCGCCCTGGTCGCCTCCCGGGAGGCCTGGCAGGACGCCGGCGCCCCCGAGGTCGCGCCCGAGCGGCTGGGCGTCGTGGTCTCCAGCGGCATCGGCGGCATCTCGACGACGCTCTCGGCGTACGACACCTATCGCGAGCGCGGCTGGAACCGGCTCTCGCCCTTCACCGTGCCGATGCTCATGCCCAACGGCCCGGCCGCCTGGATCGGTCTCGACCTGGGCGCCCAGGCCGGCGTGCACGCCACGGTGTCGGCGTGCGCGTCCGGTGCCGAGGCCATCGGCTACGCGATGGACATGATCAGGGCCGGCCGCGCCGACGTCGTCGTCGCCGGCGGCACCGAGGCCGCCATCCACGGCCTCAACATGGCAGCCTTCGCCGCCGCGCGGGCCATGTCCCAGCGCAACGACGACCCGCAGGGCGCCTCACGCCCGTGGGACCGCGACCGCGACGGATTCGTCCTCGGCGAGGGCGCCGGCATCGTGGTCCTGGAGTCCGAAGAGCACGCCAGGGCGCGCGGGGCGCGCGTCTACGCCTACTGCTCGGGCATCGGCTACTCCGCCGACGCCCACCACATCACCCAGCCCGAGCCCGAGGGCCGGGGTCAGATCATGGCGATGACGCAGGCGCTCACCGACGCCGACATCACCGGGCTCGACGTCAAGCACGTCAACGCGCACGCCACCTCGACTCCCGCCGGTGACGTCGGCGAGGTGCAGGCCGTGGCCAAGGCCATCGGCAACCACCCGCTGGTCACCTCGACCAAGTCCATGACCGGCCACCTGCTCGGCGGCGCGGGCGGCATCGAGTCCGTCTTCACGATCAAGGCTCTGCAGGAGCGGATCGTCCCACGCACGATCAACGTCGACAACCTCGACGACGGCATCGACGTGGACCTCGTCTACGGCGCGAACCGCAAGCTGCCGGACGGCGACATCGCCGCGGTCAACAACTCGTTCGGATTCGGCGGGCACAACGTGGCCGTCGTGTTTAAGGGGGCATGAATGACCGTGCTCGACAATCGGGTGGTGAGCGACGGCTCCGAACAGGAGCCCCTCGATCCCCGGCATCCAGTCGTCCGCATGACGGCGCTCCTCGACGAGGGCTCCCTGCGGCCGATCACTCCTGAGGACAAAAGCGGCGTCATGGCCGCCATGGGCCGGGTCGAGGGCGTTCCCGTCGTCGTCTTCTGCAGCGACGCGCGCTTCCAGGGCGGCGCGATGGGCAGCGAGGGCTGCGAGCACATCGTGCACGCCTACGACGTGGCGGTCCGCGAGCGGGTGCCGGTCATCGGCATCTGGCACTCCGGCGGCGCGCGCATCCCCGAGGGCGTCGAGTCGCTCCACGCGGTCGGCCGGGTCTTCGCCGCCATGACCAAGGCGTCCGGCGTCGTGCCGCAGATCTCCGTGGTCGTCGGCCCCGCCGCCGGCGGCGCCGCCTACGGGCCCGCGCTCACCGACCTCGTCATCCTGGCCGACTCCGGCCGCATCTTCGTCACCGGTCCCGACGTCGTGCGCAGCGTCACCGGCGAAAACGTCGACAGCGCCTCCCTGGGCGGCCCCGAGCCGCACAGCAAGCGCAGCGGCGTCGTGCACATCGTGACCAAGTCCGAGACCGACGCCTACGTCAGGGCACGCCAGCTCGCCACGCTGCTCGGCCACCAGGGCCGGGTGCGCACGGGCGAGGTGGAGGAGGTCGACTTCTCGACCCTGCTGCCCGAGTCCGCGCGCCGGGCATACGACGTCAAGCCGCTGGTCAACGGCCTGCTCGACGAGCCCGGTCTTGAGCTGCACCCCAAGTGGGCGCCCAACATCGTGACCACGCTCGGCCGGCTCGGCGGCCGGACGGTCGGCGTCATCGCCAACAACCCGATGCGGCTGGGCGGCTGCCTCGACGCCACGTCCGCCGAGAAAGCTGCCCGCTTCGTACGTATGTGTGACGCTTTCGGGGTGCCGTTGGTTGTCCTCGTGGACGTTCCCGGTTACCTGCCGGGTGTCGGGCAGGAGCACGACGGCGTGGTCCGGCGCGGGGCCAAGCTGCTGCACGCCTTCGCCGAGGCGTCGGTGCCGCGGGTCACGCTGGTCACGCGCAAGGCGTACGGCGGGGCGTACATCGCGATGAACTCCCGCGCCCTCGGCGCGACCAAGGTGTTCGCCTGGCCGACCACCGAGGTGGCGGTCATGGGCGCGGTGGCCGCGGTGCGCATCCTCAAGCGGCGCGAACTCGCCGCCGCGCCCGAGGACGAGCGGGCCGAGCTGGAGCAGCGCCTGGCCGATGAGCACACCAAGCTCGCCGGCGGGCTGGAGCGCGCGCAGGAGCTGGGGGTCATCGACGAGGTGATCAAGCCCGCGGAGACGCGCGGCGCCATCGCCAAGGTCCTCGCCCAGGCCACCCCCGCCAGGGGCGCCCACGGGAACATCCCGCTGTAATCACACGTCTCACACACCGCTCGGGCCCGCACCTGTTGCACCAGGTGCGGGCCCGTCGGCGTTCGTGGGGTCGGGCGCGTACGACATTCAGGGCGTGGACGGCGTGTGTCCAGCGCATGCGGCATTTCGGGCGTGGACGGCGTGTGCCAGGCGCATACGGCATTTCTGGCGTGGACAGTCGGACTCGGGAGGTCGGGGACGGTCCGGTGGGCGGTCCGGTGCCGCACGGCGCGCGGCGCGGTGGCACTGACCGGGCCGGCCCGGCGTGGGGCGGCGGTGGCGCGGTCAGACGGCCGCGTGCAGCCAGCGGACTCAGACGGCCGCGTGCAGCCAGCGGACCGGCGCACCGTCGCCGGCGTACCTGAACGGCTCAAGCTCCTCGTCCCAAGGTCTGCCCAGCATCTTGTCCAGTTCGTCCTCCAGCACGCACCGCCCCTGCGCCGCCATCATCATCGCGGCGCGCAGCCGGTCCTCGGGGATCATGATGTCGCCGGCCACGCCGATGACCGCCGTGAAGGCGCCGAGCGTCGGCGTGTAGGCATGCCGGGAGCCGTCGACGCCGGGTGAGGCGTCCTCGGTGATCTCGAATCTCAGGCGCTGCCAGCCCATGAGGGAGGAGGCGATGGCCGCCGCGATGCCGGCCCGCCCCTCCCACTCCGCCTGTGCGCGCACGACGTTGGGCGCGGCGGGTTGCGGAGTCCACGTCAGGTCTACGGGCACGCCAAGGACACCCGCGACTGCCCATTCGATGTGAGGGCACAGCGCGGGCTGAGCCGAGTGGACGTAAAGGACGCCACGAGCAGACACCGGACCTCCCGTTTCGGTACGAGGTGCGCCTTCCCCAACGGCCTCGTATCGGGATGATCACAAGTGACTAGGGAGAGACTACCGTCGGTCGCAATCCGACACCAGAGGGGGGCCATACCAAGTTGGTGCGGGAGTGGCGGGTGACAGTTCGCCCTCGGCGGAAAGATAACCGCTCATGGAAATGCAATCTGTCGGCGAGGCGTACATCCGCCCAGGTCAGATCCTGACGGACCGGACCTCCCTCGCCGCCGCGTCGCGCTGGACCCAGGCGGTCTCGGAGGCGGACGGAGTCTGCGTCGTCCACCTGACTCCCGGCGCCGACCCCTGCGAGGTCACCGCCGAGCTCCGCGACCAGGGCCTGCGGGCCTCCCCCAACCACGTCCTGCGCGGCCAGCCCCTGTTCTTCGGCGGCCCCGCGTCCAGGCCCTTCCCCGCCGAGCCGATCGGCCTCAGACGGTCCAGATCCCGCTCCGACGTCGTCGTGGGCCTGCTCGACACCGGCGTGGCCAAGCACCCGTGGTGGTCCGGCAGCGACTGGTACGCCCGCCTCTCCCCCGAGGCCGCGGACGCCGCCGAAGGCTCGCAGGCGGGGCACGGCACGTTCATCGCGGGCCTGCTGACGCGCCTGGCGCCCGGCGCGGCGCTGAGCGTGCACCGGGTGCTCGACGGCGACGGCCTCGGCGACGAGGCGAGCATCGTGCGCACGCTGAACCGCCTGCGCGAGCATCCCCCGCACGTGCTCAACCTCTCCTTCGGCGGCCACACCTTCGACGACCGGCCGCCGCCCCTGCTGTCGGACGCCATCGTCGGCCTGACGAACACGGTGACCGTCGCCTGCGCCGGCAACACGGCCTCCGACCGGCCGTTCTGGCCCGCCGCGCTGCCATTCGTGGTGGGCGTGGCGGCCGTGGACGCCACCGAGCGGCACCGCGCGCCCTACTCCGGCTACGGCACCTGGGTGGACGCGTGCGCCAGGGGCGACTGGCTGACCAGCAGCTATCTGGACACCGGCGAGTACGGCGGCTACGCGGCGTGGAGCGGCACGTCGTTCGCCACCGCGCTGGTGGCGGGAGCCATCGCCGAGGCCGCCGCCCGCGAGCCGGCCAAGGAATGGATCAGGCGCGTCCTCGACTCCGGGAAGACCCGCGAAATTGCCGATCTGGGGGTTCTCTTCCCGGCAAGTCTGTAGAGTTTACGCTCAGTCCCCGGTCAATCACGAGGAGGCATGATCGCCGATCCGTGCCGGTGGAGAGGAGGCCGTATGCGTGATCCCCGCGAGCCCGCGGAGTTGCTGATGGCCGCCGCCGACGGCGACAGATCGGCCTGGGACGAGCTGGAACACCGGTTCGGGCCGCGCATGTGGGCGGTGGCCCGCGCGTGCGGCCTGGACCCGGCGGACGCGGCGGACGCCGTCCAGGGTGCCTGGCTCCGCCTGCTCCAGCATCTCCACGACCTCAGGGATCCGGCGAGGGTGGGCGGCTGGCTCACGACGACCGTGCGGCGCGAGGCCATGCTGATCCTGAGGAAAGAGCGGCTGGGCGCCTCGTCCTTCGAGATCGTCGACGATCCCGACCCCGCCGCGGCCGTCCTGGAGGCCGACGGCCGGCGCACGCTCTGGCAGACGGTCTCCGCCCTGCACGAACCCTGCCGCTCGCTCCTCCAGCTGGTCGCCATCGATCTGGGAAACCAGCAGGTGGCGGCCCGGCTCGGGCTGCCCACGGGCAGCGTCGGCCCGACCAAGGCCCGCTGCCTGGAAAAACTGCGCACTCTGCTCTCACTACAGGAGACAGCGCAATGATCAACGACGAATACTTTCTGGCGGCCCTCCGGCTGAGCTCGGGCAACGATCCGATCCCCGGCCCGGTGTCCGCCGCCGCCCGCGACGCCTATCGGCTCCGGGTCCCACGGGGGGTGACCGCCGCCTACGCCGAGTCCGCCACGATCCGCGGGGTCCGCGACGACGACAGCTCCCATCTGGTGCGCTTCGTCTCGGCCGGGGTCACCTTCGACCTGGAGGTGACGGAGGGCGACGGGCTCATCGACGTGGCCGGGCTCATCTCCCCCTACCCGGGAGAGGGCGCGCTCGTCGATGTCAGATCGCCGCACATGACCCTCACCCGGCGTATCGGCCAGACCGGCCACTTCGTCGCCACCGGGCTGCCGCCGGGCTGGCTCAGCATCGTGTGCCACCGGCCCGGTCACGCGCCCATCCAGACGGCCTGGGTACGCATCCGGCCCCGCCCCTAGCCCGTTCCCCATCTTGACCCACCGCAGCCGTACGGCCGGGAAGGCCGCGTCCCTTCTCCGTGCCGGCCACCGACCGAGACCGGCATGAGCGACGAACCGGCCCTGTCAGGCGACCTCCCTCCGCTCGTCGCGGCGGCGGAGGCCGCGATGACGCGTTCCCTGGTCGATCCCGACCACGCCCTGCGCACGGCCCGCGGCGTCCTCGCGACGGCCCGCCGTACCGGATGTGCCGAGGCGGTGGCCGTGGCGCTGCGGGCGATGGCGCTGGCCTCCCGCGAGCTGGGCGATCTCGCCACCGCCGAGCAGCACCTGCGCGAGGCCATCGGCACGCGCGGCGCCCCGCTCCACCGGATCGCGCAGGCCCGGCTGTCCCTCGTCACCGTGCGCACCGAGCGCGGCCATCCGCTGCAGGCGCTCCGCGTGGCCGCCCTGGCCTGGGCCTACCTCCCGCCGCTCGACCGCGCCAAGCTCGACACCCAGCGCGCCGTGGCCCTCGGGCACCTCGGCCGCCACCAGGAGGCCATCGCCGCCTGCGACCGCGCGCTGCGCGCCCTCGTGGACGCGCCCGGCACGATCGACGACCGCAGGTTCCTGGCGGGCGGGCTGCTCAACCGCGGTCTCATCCACTCCTATCGGGGCGACTGGGACGCCGCGCTGCGCGACCTGTCCGCCTGCCTGCGCATCGCCCACCAGGCCGGGCTGCCGCACCTGGCCCGCCTGTCCGCCGCCAACCTGCCCTTCCTCGCGGTACGCAGGGGCGATCTGGCGGCGGCGTTCAAGCACTACCGCGAGGCCGAGGACACCCTGCTCGGCTTCCCCGAGCGTTTGGCCACCATGCGGGCCGACTTCGCCGGGGCGCTGCTCGCCGCGCACCTGCCGGGCGAGGCCAGGGCCATGCTGAGCCTGGCCGTACCCGATCTGGAGGCGTCGGGCGCCCACGTGGCGCTGGCCGAGGCGCGGCTGAAGCTGGCCCAGGTGGAGCTGCTGACCGGGGACCCGCACCGCGCCAGGCAGGTGGCCGAGCAGGCCGCCCGCGAGCTGGCCGGCCAGGAGCGGACGTCGTGGCTGCCGCTGGCCGCGGAGGTCGTCCTGCGCGCGCGGCTGGCCCTCGAACCCGTCACCCCTGAGCTGGTCGCCGCGCTGATCGCGTGCGCGGACGAGCAGGAGAACGGGCTCACCCACCTGGCCGGAGCCGCGGCGCTGCGGCTGACGGCGGCCGAGGCGGCGCCCAGCGCCGGCGACCAGGTGACGGCCGTCACGCAGCTCGACCGGCTCACGCGGGACGCCGTGCGCTCACCGGCGGATACCGGCCGGACGCCCGCCGGGACCCGGCTGACCTCGCTCGCGTCCGAGCCGCAGGCCCGGCACTTCGCGCAGGCGGCGCGGATCCCCGCCCAGGTGCGCCAGCACGCGCTCGCCTTGCAGGCGGCGCTGCGTGAGGACATCACAGGCGCCTTCCGCGCGGTCCGCGACGGGCTGGCCGAGGTGAGCGGGCAGGTGGAGGCGTTCGACGACCCGTCGCTGCGCGCCCATGCGGCCAGAGCCGGGGAGCGGCTGGCGGCCTACGGGCTGGAGCTGGCGGTACGCGACGGGTGCGCCAAGGAGGTGTTCGAATGGGCCGAGCGATGGCGGGCCGTGGCCGCTCCCGCGCACGAGTGCGCCCTGACCGACCCCGACCTCGTCCGCACCGAGCTGGGAGACGGCGTCCTGGTCGAGTACGTGGCCGACCGGGACGCGCTGCTGGCCGTGATCGTGACGGCCGGACGCCTGACACTGCGCCGGCTGGGCGGCGTGCACCAGGCCAAGGAGGCGATCGTCCAGCTGCGGTACGCCCTGCGCCGCCCCGACCGCCCCGGCGACGTCGAGGCCGCGGCCACGGAGCTCGAACGGCTGGTGCTGCGCCCGCTGGCGGCCGAGCTGGGTGAGCGGCCGCTGGTGGTGGTGCCGGTGGGCCCGCTGCACACGCTGCCGTGGGCCGCGCTGCCCGGCCTGCGCGAGCGGCCGGTCAACGTGGCC
>NZ_BAAAMU010000082.1:12216-46733 GCF_039529435.1 Nonomuraea maheshkhaliensis | reverse complement strand
CTCCAGGGCAGGTCGGACGCCGCCGGTGGGCGGGGCGCGGAGGCGATCGCGTACAGCAGCCTGGCGGCCTCCTCGGCCGGCATCCGCGCGGCGGGGTCGCGGCGCAGCAGCCCCATGATGACCGGTTCGAGCGCCCCGGCCCGCACCGGCGGCTCGGGGGCGTCGCGCAGCACCGCCGCCACGGTCGCCGCCCACGAGTCGCGCTTGTACGGCGGCCGCCCCTCGACGGCCGCGTAGAGCGTCACCCCCAGCGACCACAGGTCCGACTCGCGCCGCGCGGGTTCGCCGTTGAGCCGCTCGGGCGGCATGTAGGCGGGCGTGCCCACCAGCCCGCCGGTCGCGGTCAGCCCCGCTTCGGTCTCCAGCGTGGCGATGCCGAAGTCGGTGAGCACCACCCGGCCGTCGTCGGCCAGCAGCACGTTCTCCGGCTTGACGTCACGGTGCAGCACCCCGGTCGCGTGCGCGGCCCGCAGCGCGTCGAGCACCCGGCCGCCGATCACCGCGGCCTGGCCCTCGCGCAGCGGCCCGCTCTCGCCGATCACCTGGGCCAGCGAACGCGAGCGGACGAGCTGCATGACGATCCACGGCCGGCCGTCCTCCTCGACGACGTCGTGGATGACGACGACCGAGGGGTGGTCGAGGCGGCCCGCCGCCCTGGCCTCCCTGATGGTCCTGCGGTTCAGCTCGGCCCGCTTGGCGTCGCCGACGCCGGTGTAGCGGACCTCCTTGATCGCGACCGTACGGTCGAGCAGCTCGTCGTGGGCTCGCCACACCACTCCCATGCCGCCCTCGCCGAGCGGCTCGATCAGTCGGTAGCGCTTGCTGACGTGCACGCCGCGCAGTCTATTTGGCGGGCACGAACGTCGCGCAGAAGCCCTCGAAGAAGTCGTAGTCGGACTTCCAGTGGCTGTTGAGCGTGTGCCAGTAGATCGCGTACGCCTTGCCGTTCTCGGTGATGAAGCCCCGGTCGCGGACGCGGGTCAGCCCGGTGTTGGTCCTCCAGGTGAAGTCCCAGTCCGCGGCGGCCTTGTGGAAGCCCTCGACCTTCTTGATGCCGATCTTCTTGTAGCCGCCGAAGCCGTTCTTGAGCCGCGGCTCCTGCTTCTTCC
This sequence comes from Nonomuraea maheshkhaliensis, assembly GCF_039529435.1. Classification (NCBI taxonomy): domain Bacteria; kingdom Bacillati; phylum Actinomycetota; class Actinomycetes; order Streptosporangiales; family Streptosporangiaceae; genus Nonomuraea; species Nonomuraea maheshkhaliensis. Next base: position 45,624 of record NZ_BAAAMU010000082.1, on the reverse strand, counting down.
AGTCCTTGTACGGGTCCTTGCCCGGCTTGGCCGCCTGCTCGATCATGACGTAGGCGTTGGACGCCGCGCCCGGGCCCTTGAACCTGACCTGCCTGCCGCTGCGCGTCAAGACGTCCCACTTCGGGGGCAGCCCGATCGAGAAGCCGAGCTTCTTGTCCGTGTACATCTTCCACCCGGAGGGCAGCGCGGCCTTCGCCGCGTCCATCGGGCTCTTCTTCCCGGGGGACGGGCTGGCCGGCGGACTCGTGGCCGGGCTCGGGCTGGGCTCCTTGGCCGTCTCCGAAGGGGAGGGCGGCGGGGTGGAGGCCGTGCTCGGCGGCGACTGCGCCGGGGATCCGGTCACGCCCGTCGCCGCGGTGGTGTCCGTGTCCTGGGCGGGCTCGTCGGGGACCGAGCGCAGGCCGAGGTAGCCACCGATACCGGCGACGAGCACGACCGCCACGGCCGCCGCGATGACCGTCCCGAACTTGCGCTGCTGCTCGGGCCGCCCCGACTCCACCGTGGACGCCGTCTCCTGGCGCGAGGGCGCGGCCGGCGGGCGCGGGATGCGCGCACCCGTCTCCGGCGGCGCCACCGGCTCGGACTCCGGCGCCGAGGGGAGCAGGTTCGGATCGGTCGGGGTGTCGTCCTCGACCGGCGCGTACGGGCGCCTGGCCTTGGCCGGCCGCTTCGGCGCGGTCGCGGCGACCGCCTGCTTCGGCTGCACCGAGGCGGGCACGCGCAGCTCCTGCGCCGCCGGGAACTGGGCGGTCGGAGGCGCGCTGGCCTGCGCGATGGCGCCGCGCAGCATGCGCTGCGCCTCCTCGTACGTCAGTCGCTGCACCGGCTCCTTGTTCAGTAACCCGTTGATCACGCCTTCGAGCGGGCCCAGGTTCTGCGCCGGGTCGGGCTCGTCGGTGAGCACGGCGTGCATGGTCGCCAGCGCCATCCCGCGCTCGTGCGGCGAGCGGCCCTCCACCGCCGTGTAGAGCGTGGCGCCGAGCGACCACAGGTCCGACTCGCGCCGCGCGGGCAGCCCCTTGAGCCGCTCGGGCGCGATGAACGCCGGCGTGCCCGCCAGGCCCGTCACCGTGAGCTGTGTCTCGGTCTCCAGCGTGGCGATGCCGAAGTCGGTGAGCACGACCCGGCCGTCGTCGGCCAGCAGCACGTTCTCGGGTTTGACGTCGCGGTGCAGCACGCCCGCCTCATGGGCGCGGTGCAGGGCTTCGAGCATGGCCAGGCCGATCTCCGCCACCCGCGTGGCCGGCAATGGCCCGTCCTGCTTGATCACGGCTCCGAGGGAGCGTGACTGGACGAGTTGCATGACGATCCACGGCCTGCCGTCCTCCTCGATCACGTCGTGAACGACGATCACGTTGGGATGCTCGAACCTGGCCGCCGCCCTCGCCTCGCGCATTGTGCGCCGGTTCAGCAGCTGCACCTCTTCGCCCAGGGCGGCGGCGTACCTGACCTCCTTGACCGCGACAGTGCGGTCCAGGAGCTCGTCGTAGGCTCGCCACACGATGCCCATTCCGCCCCTGCCGATGGGTTCCTGCAGCTGGTAGCGGCCGGCGATGCGGCGTCCGTCCTGCTTGCGATCCGACATCAACGGCCTCAAACCCTCCTCTAGGCCAAGAAATACTCCCATAGGCAGGGATCAACGGCGACTCGCGCGAAGGACAGTCCGCCATACGAGATGTGCTGCCCAGCAGGTGGAGACGGGGGTGTAGGGTTCAGATATGACTTGCCGTCGCTACGCGTTTACCGAGCCGGCTCCGGGAGAGCCGGTCGCAGGCTAGCGACCACCTGGAGTCGGCACGAGGCAGAGACACCGGTCTCTGCCTTTTTCGTTGTCCCGCCGGCTCCTGGGGCCGGCCGAGCAGGGAGTCGGGATGTCATCGACGTTGGAACGGCGCGCGGTGCCGGTGGGCGGGCTGCTCGTGGGCGAGGGGCCCGCCGTGGTGATCGGCGGCCGGGTGAGCCTGCGGGCGCGGCGCGGGCAGGCGATCGAGGGCGCCACCCTCGTGGAGCCGTACTCCGCCGACGACCTGCCGGCGATCGCCGAGCACGCGGACGCCGTGGTGGTGGGGGCGTCGTGGACGCGCGACATCCCGCTGGTGCGCGCGGCGGTGGGGCTCGGGCTGCCCGTGGTGGTGGAGCGGCGGCGGGAGGCCTCCGTGGCGGAGTGGCTGGAGCTGGCCGACTACTGCGCGGCCGAGGGTGACGGGCAGGTGATCCTCTGCGAGGGCGGCCGGCCGGACCTCGGGCTCATGCGGGCGGCCAAGGTCGCCTCTGGGCGTCCCGTGCTGGCCGACGTCTCCGCCGACGTCGGCCTGTCGGCCGCCGCCGTCGCGGCCGGCGCCGACGGCCTCATCGTCGGCTCCCCCGATCCGGCCCCCATCCAGGGAACGGGTGTGGGGGCGAGCTCACCTGGCGCGGGGACGGGCGCCGACCGGCTGGTGGCCGAGGAGGCGGTCGTGCTGGTGGGCGCGTTGCTCAGGGACGAGGCGCCGGCCACGCTGCCGGAGTGCCGCCAGGCCATCGACCGGCTGGACGCCGCGCTCGCGACGCTGCTGGAACGACGGGCGGAGCTGGCGGGCACCGTGCAGCGGATCAAGCCCGTGGGCGGCTTCGCGGGGCGCGACCTCGACAGGGAGCGCGCCCTGGTCGCGCGGATGGCCGTGCGCGCGCCCACGCTGGGCGAGGCGCGGCTGACCCCGATCATGAACGCGATCATCGAGGCGGGCCTGCACCTGGCCGAGGAACGCGCCGCCGAATGACCGCCACCGGAGCACGGGCGCACGACGGGCGGCGGGCGGTGCTGATCGGGCGGAGGCCGGACGGGGCGGTCAGGCGGGGCCTGGGGTGACCAGGCGGTAGTTGTGCATCGGGCGGCCGGGGCCGGCGGCGACCTGCTTGGTGATGAGGTCGGCGAAGCGGCGGTAGCCGTCACCCGTGGGGTGATAGCTGCGCGCGTTGACCGTCAGCTCCTCCATGTTCACCGCCAGCCCGTTCAGGAACGGCTGCGGCTGCCCCACCTCGTGCCCGGAGAACGCCTCGTAGGCGTCCACGTACTCGGCGCTGCCCGGCGCCCCGAACGCCGCGATGGCCCGGTCGAACTCCGCCACCACGGCCCCCACCGTGTCGTTGAGCCGCCGCGTCATGCCGTTGATCCAGCGCTGGTCGGCCACGCTCATGTTGTCGACGCTCGCCACCGGGTGCTCGGGGAAGGGCCGGGGGTAGCCGAGCACGACGACGCGGGCCCCTGGGGCGCGCACGCGCAGCTCACGCAGCACCTTGCCCATGTCGGTGCGCAACTCCTCGATGCGCTTGCGTACGGCGGTGTCCTGGTCGACGCAGGCCGACGACCACGGGATCTTGACGATGCAGCCGGTCAGCACCTTGCTGAAGCCGGCGTCGTTGCCGCCGATGCTGAGCGTGATCAGGCTGGCCGACGGGCCGACCCGGGTGATCTGCGGCGGCTGGCCGTACTGGCCGGTGAGGAGCTGGCGGGTGGTGGCGCCGCTGCAGGCGTAGAAGGCGGTGCCGCCGCCGAACTCGTAGGTCTGCGCCACCAGCGGCACGTAGGAGCCCGTCGCCCGGTGGCAGCGCGCGGCCCCGTCGTTGACCGGCGACTTGTCGAGGTCGTAGACGCCCTCCCCGGAGGAGTAGGAGTCGCCGAGCGCGACGTAGGTGCCGCTCTGGGCCACCTGCAGCGCCGTCATCGGCACCGCTCTCGGCAGGTCGCCGCGCGGCTCGGCGGTCGTGGGGCAGCCCGCGTCGAGCACGGCGCAGGCCAGCCTGGGGTAGACGCCCAGGGGCAGGCACGCCAGCGCCAGCGCGACGCCGATGGCGGCCGCCGCCGAGATCCGGACGATCTTCCGTCTCGTCTCGTCCAGCGCGACCTCCCCGGATGACGGCTCCTGCTGTTCGCGCCATCGAGACTACCCAGCCGATCACCGGGGCGGGCGTGTCGCGCGGGCTAGGCTTCGGCCTGCGCCTGTGCCGGGGCGCGGCGGCGGTAGACGGTGCGCCGCCACCAGCCCACGGCGATGGCCGCGAACAGGCACGGCACCAGGTAGAACGCGACCCGCTGGTCCTCGTCGGCGAACGGCATCAGCAGCACCACCAGGGCCAGGAACGCCAGCGTCAGCCAGTTGGTCCAGGGCGTGCCCGGCATCGGGAAGTCCGAGCGGTGGCCCGAGCGGCGCAGCCGCAGCTGGCAGTAGACCAGGACGCCCCACGTGGTGATCACGCCCAGGGAGGCGACGGCGGTGGCGATGTTGAAGGCCCGCTCGGGCATGAAGTAGAACAGCACCAGCCCGCCCAGGAACATGGCCGCGGTGAACACGATGCCGCCGATCGGCACGTGCCGGGAGCTGAGCGCGCCGGCGAAACGGGGAGCCTCCCGCTTCATGGCCATCGAGCGCAGGATGCGGCCCGTGGCGTACAGGCCGGAGTTGCACGACGACAGCGCCGCGGTGATCACCACGAGGTTCATCGCGTCGGCCGCCCACGGCACGCCCAGCCCCGAGAAGACCGTCACGAAGGGCGACGTGCCGGCCTCGTACGACGTCCACGGCAGCACCATGCCGAGCAGCAGCACCGAGCCCACGTAGAAGATCGCGATTCGCCACACCACGCCGTTGATCGCCCTCGGCATGACCTCGCGCGGCCTGGCCGTCTCGCCGGCGGTGATGCCGACCAGCTCGATCGAGGCGTACGCGAACACCACCGACTGCAGGCTCATCAGCACCAGCGGGAACCCGGTCGGGAAGAACCCGCCGTGCGAGACCAGGTTGTGCGGCCCCGCCTGCCCCACCGCGAAGACCACCAGCACCAGCCCGACGACCAGGAAGACCGAGATGGCCAGCACCTTGAGCATGGCGAACCAGAACTCCAGCTCGCCGAACAGCCGCACCGACAGCAGGTTGACCGACATGACGACGGTGAGGGCGAGCACGGCCGTGAGCCACTGGGGGAACTCCGGCGCCCAGTAGTGGACGTAGGCGGCGATCGCGGTCAGCTCGGCGATGCCGGTGAACGCCCAGTTGATCCAGTACATCCAGCCGCTGGCGAACGCGGCCCACGGGCCGATGAACTCGCCCGCGTACTCGACGAACGAGCCCGAGGCGGGGCGGTAGAGCACGAGCTCGCCGAGCGCCCGCATGACGAAGAACGCGGCCACCCCGGCGGCGGCGTAGGAGAGCACGAGCGCCGGCCCGGCGGCGGCCAGCCGGCCCCCCGCGCCGAGGAACAGCCCCACCCCGATCGCCCCGCCGATGGCGATCATCTGCACCTGCCGGTTGCCCAGGGCGGGCAGGTAACCTTCGTCGGTCTGCGTGCGCACGGTGTGACTCCTCGATGACATTACGTGACCGCGAGGATATCGGTGCGGCCGATCCCGGCGGCTCCGGCACGCCGGTCCGCCGGGCCGCGCGAAGAGCTCGCGGGAGGCCGGGGCGGGCGGCCCCGGATTGTCGGCCGGGCCGACTAAAGTCGGATCGCACACCGGCTTGAGACTGGGAGGCGCCGCTCCATGTCGTCCAGCGACTCATTCGTCCATCTGCACGTCCACACCGAATACTCGATGCTCGACGGGGCCGCCCGCCTCAAGCAGATGTTCAAACAGGTCGGTGACCTGGGCATGCCCGCCATCGCGATCACCGACCACGGCAACATGCACGGCGCCTACGACTTCTACAAGCAGGCCACCGCCGCCGGGATCAAGCCGATCATCGGCATCGAGGCCTACGTCGCGCCGGAGCTGCGCCACAACAAGAAGCCGGTGCTGTGGGGCGAGCCGCACCAGAAGCGCGACGACGTCTCGGCGGGCGGCTACTACACCCACATGACGATCTGGGCGCGCGACAAGACGGGCCTGCACAACCTGATGCGGCTGTCCTCGCGCGCCTACACCGAGGGCTTCGTGCGCAAGTGGGCGCGCATGGACGCCGAGATCCTCGCCGAGCACGCTGAGGGCCTCATGGCCACCACCGGCTGCCCGTCGGGCGAGGTGCAGACGCGGCTGCGGCTCGGCCAGTACGACGAGGCGGTCAGGGCGGCCGCGAAATACCAGGAGATCTTCGGTAAGGACAACTTCTACCTGGAGATCATGGACCACGGCCTCGACATCGAGCGCCGCGTCCGCGACGGGCTGACCAGGATCAGCCAGGAGCTGAACATCCCGCCCCTGGTGACCAACGACTCCCACTACACCTACGAGTCCGACGCCGCCTCCCACGACGCCCTCCTGTGCATCCAGACCGGCAAGCAGTTGTCCGACCCCGACCGGTTCCGCTTCGACGGCAGCGGCTACTACATCAAGAGCGCCGACGAGATGCGCGCGGTCGACTCCTCCGACCTGTGGGCCGAGGGCTGCCGCAACACGCTGCTGGTGGCCGAGAAGGTCGATCCATCCGGATTCTTCGCGTTCAAGAACCTCATGCCGACCTACCCGATCCCCGAGGGCATGACGGAGAGCGAGTTCTTCCGCAAGACCGTCTGGGAGGGCATGGACCGCCGCTGGCCAGGCGGCTACGACGAGGAGCACCGCAAGCAGGCCGAATACGAGATCGGCATCATCGAGCAGATGGGCTTCCCGAGCTACTTCCTCGTGGTCGCCGACTTCATCATGTGGGCCAAGGAGAACGGCATCCCGGTCGGGCCGGGGCGCGGCTCGGCGGCCGGGTCGCTGGTGGCGTACGCGATGGGCATCACCGACCTCGACCCGCTCCCGCACGGCCTGATCTTCGAACGGTTCCTCAACCCCGAGCGCGTGTCCATGCCCGACGTCGACATCGACTTCGACGAACGCAGGCGCGGCGACGTCATCCGCTACGTGACCGAGAAGTGGGGCGCCGACAAGGTCGCCATGATCGCCACGTTCGGCACCATCAAGGCGAAGGCCGCCATCAAGGACGCCGGCCGCGTCCTCGGCTACCCCTACGCGCTCGGCGACCGCGTCTCCAAGGCGTTCCCGCCCGCCGTCATGGGCAAGGACATCCCGCTCGCCGGCATCTTCGACAAGGACCACCCGCGCTACAACGAGGCCGGCGAGCTGCGCCGGCTCTACGAGGAAGACGTCGACGTCAAGGCGACGATGGACCTCGGCAAGGGCCTGGAGGGCCTGATCAGGCAGACCGGCGTGCACGCCGCCGGCGTGATCATGTCGGCCGAGGTGCTGACCGACCACGTCCCGATCATGCGCCGCGACTCCGACGGCGCGATCATCACGCAGTTCGACTATCCGACCTGCGAGACGCTCGGCCTGCTCAAGATGGACTTCCTGGGCCTGCGCAACCTCACGATCATGGACGACTGCCTCAAGATGATCGAGGCGACCACGGGTGAGAGGGTCGACCTGCTGGGGCTGCCGCTCGACGACCGCAAGAGCTACGAGCTGCTGGCCAAGGGCGACACGCTGGGCGTGTTCCAGCTCGACGGCGGCGGCATGCGCTCGCTGCTGCGCCTCATGCGTCCCGACAACTTCGAGGACATCTCCGCCGCCCTCGCGCTCTACCGGCCCGGCCCGATGGGCGCCAACTCCCACACCAACTACGCCCTGCGCAAGAACGGCCAGCAGGACATCACGCCGATCCACCCGGCGCTGGAAGAGCCGCTCAGAGACATCCTCGACACCACCTACGGCCTGATCATCTATCAGGAGCAGGTCATGGCCATCGCCCAGCGGGTGGCCGGCTACTCGCTCGGCGCCGCCGACCTGCTGCGCCGCGCGATGGGCAAGAAGAAGAAGGCGGAGCTGGACAAGCAGTACGCCTCCTTCGAGAAGGGCATGAAGGACAACGGCTACCCCGACGCCGCCGTCAAGGCGCTGTGGGACATCCTGCTGCCGTTCTCCGACTACGCCTTCAACAAGGCCCACACCGCCGCCTACGGCCTCATCGCGTACTGGACGGCCTACCTCAAGGCCAACCACCCGGCCGCCTACATGGCGGCGCTGCTGTCATCGGTGAAGGACGACAAGGACAAGTCGGCCCTCTACCTCAACGAGTGCCGCCGCATGGGCATCAAGGTGTTCCCGCCCGACGTCAACGACTCCGATTTCGACTTCACCCCGCGCGGCACCGACATCCGCTTCGGCCTGTCGGCGGTGCGCAACGTGGGCGGCAACGTCGTCGACGGCATCATCTCCGCGCGCAGGGAGAAGGGCCGCTTCGCCGACTTCAAGGACTTCCTGCGCAAGGTGCCGGCCATCGTCTGCAACAAGCGCGTGATCGAGTCGCTGGTCAAGTCGGGCGCGTTCGACTCGCTCGGCCACGTCCGCAAGGGCCTGGTCATGGTGCACGAGCAGGCCGTCGACGCGATCATCGACATCAAGAAGAACGAGGCCATCGGCCAGGACTCCCTGTTCGGCGCGATCGACGGCGGCGAGGACCAGACCTTCGACGTGCAGATCCCGGTGGGGGAGTGGGACAAGAACACGCTGCTGCAGTTCGAACGCGAGATGCTCGGCCTCTACGTGTCCGACCACCCACTGTTCGGCGTCGAGCACATCCTGGCCGCCGGGGCCGACTGCTCCATCGCGGCCGTGCAGGACGAGAGCCGGGCCGACGGGCAGGTGGTGACCGTGGGCGGCATTTTGAGCGGGGTGCAGCGCAAGATCACCAAGAAGGGCGACACGTGGGTGCTGACCCAGCTGGAGGACCTTGAGGGCGCCATCGAGGTGATGATCTTCCCGTCGGCGTACCAGCTGTGCTCGACGATCCTGGCCGAGGACGCGATCGTGTTCGTCAAAGGCCGCATCGACAAGCGGGAGGACGTCGCCAAGCTGATCGCCATGGAGGTGACGGCGCCCGACCTCACCCAGGAGGCGGGCGGGCCGCTGCTGGTCAGCCTGCCGCTGACCCGCTGCACGCCTCCGGTGGTGGGGCGGCTGAAGGAGATCCTGACGACGCACCCGGGCACGTCCGAGGTCCACCTCCAGGTGCACAACGGCCCTAAGACGACGGTGATGCGCGTCGGCGATCGGCTGCGAGTCACGCCGTCCCCGGCTCTCATGGGCGATCTCAAGCAGCTGCTCGGTCCCGCCTGCCTCGGTGCCTGATCATCTTTTACGGCTTCGCGGCGGCCGGCACCTGCCGCCGCACGGGGCCGGGCTCTGTCCAGGGGGACGCTCACCAGGTGGGCGTGGCGGGCCGCCGTGACGCGCGCCCAGTGGGCCGGCTCCGTGGTGACGCGGGGCGGTGGGCAATGATCGCCTGCGGGCAGGTGTTCTTCGTGGGCAAGGCTCGCCGTCGTACTTCCGGCACGGGTGGGGCAGGATCGCAGGCGTGAGTGAACTGCACTACCTGACCGCGACCGAGCTGGCCCAGCTGATCAGGACCAGGCAGGTGAGCGCGGTGGACGTCGTCCGAGCCCATCTCGACCGCATCGACCAGGTCAACCCGCACGTCAACGCCGTCGTCACCCTCGTCGCCGAGCAGGCGCTGCGAGCGGCCGAGGCGGCCGACGCCACGCTGCGGCGGGAGGGCCCCGCCGGGCCGCTGCACGGCGTGCCTGTCGCGCACAAGGACCTGACCGACACGGCGGGCATCCGCACCACCTACGGCTCGCCGCTCTTCGCCGACAACGTGCCCGACCGGGACGACGTGATCGTCCAGCGGCTGCGCGCGGCGGGCGCGATCACCATGGGCAAGACGAACACCCCCGAGTTCGGCACCGGCTCCCACACCGTCAACGAGGTGTTCGGGGCGACCAGGAACCCCTACGACCTGTCCAAGTCGGCCGGCGGCAGCAGCGGGGGAGCGGCCGCCGCGCTGGCCACCGGCATGGTGCCGCTGGCCGACGGCTCCGACATGGGCGGCTCCCTGCGCAATCCGGCGTCCTTCTGCAACGTGGTCGGCCTGCGGCCCACGCCCGGCAGGGTGCCCAGCCACTCCGACACCGCCGCCTGGTACACCCTGTCCGTGCCCGGCCCGATGGCCAGGACGGTCGACGACGTCACGCTGATGCTCGGGGCCATCGCCGGGTTCGACCGGCGCTCGCCGTACTCGATCAAGGAGGTCTTCGCGCCCGAGCCCGAGCAGGGTGTGGCGGGGCTGCGCGTGGCGTGGAGCCCCGACCTGGGCGGGCTGCCCGTGGACACGCGCACGGCGGAGGTGACGGCGACCGCGCCCGCCGTCCTGGAGCGGCTCGGCGCCCACGTCGAGCAGGTGGAGCTGGACCTGAGCGGCGCCGAGGAGGCGTTCCGGACCTATCGGGCCTGGTTCTACCTGCTCGCCCACGGCGACAAGAGCGGGCTCGGGCCCAACACCGCCTGGAACGTCGAGCAGGGCCGCATGGTCACCGGCGCGGACCTGGTCCGGGCCGAGGTGGCGCGCAGCGGCCTCTACCAGCGCATGGCGGACTTCTTCGACACTTATGACGTGCTGCTCGCGCCGGTGAGCCAGGTGCCGCCGTTCCCGGTCGAGCACCCTCACGTGAGCGAGATCAACGGCGAGCCGCTGCCCGACTACCTGGCATGGATGCGCTCGGCGTACTGGATCAGCGTCCTGCACGCGCCCGCCGCCTCCGTGCCGGCCGGCTTCACCGGGGACGGGCTGCCGGTGGGGGTGCAGATCGTGGGACGGCCGTTCGAGGACGCCAGGGTGCTGCGAGTGGCGCGGGCGTTCGAACAGGCCACCGGCCACGGCCTGCGCCGGCCGCCGCTGTAGAAGAGCCCTGAAGCCAGGCCAGCTCGGCTCGAGGCCACCGTACGGCCCGGGGGTCAGCTCGGGTCGAGGCCGCCGTACGGCTGCCGCAGGGGCGACTCGCGGTAGCCGTGCATGCCCTCCAGCAGTCCGAAGAACCCCACGGCCAGCAGCGGCCACGACACCAGCACGCCGGAGGCCGTCAGTTTGAGCGCGCCCGGGACCACCTTCACCCCGGGCGTCGCGGCGGCCTCGACCGTGACCGCGCCGATCGTGAACGTGGAGCCGGTCCACAACGTCAGAAAGGAGGCCAGCGCCCCGCCCGCGCAGAGCCCCAGCAGCACGGCGAGCATCCAGCGCCGCCCGCAGAACCAGGCCACGCCGCCGCACAGCAGCCCGAGCCCGCCCGTGATCACCGCGAACCAGCCGTCGGCCGCGATCAGCGCCTGCGTGGCGGGGTCGGCCAGCACCGTGCCCCGCTCGGTGACCTGGTACGGAGCGCGCGGGGTCAGCCCCGACCAGAGCAGCCCGGCGGCCACCCCGAGAGTGGCGAGTGTGAGGACAGTTACCGCAAAAGCGCGTACTTCCCTCGTCACGCCATTCCCCCTCGCATGTACGGCCGAATCAGCTCGATGGTATCCCCCGGTTAGGCTCATTTCGTGATTGCAGAAGAGGTCTGGCTCATAGAACCCTCCGGCCCGCTCCGGGGTGACGTCGAAGTACGCGGATCGAAGAACGGCGTGTCCAAGCACATGGTCGCGGCCATGCTGGGCAACGGCGAGAGCAGCATCCACAACGCCCCGGAGGTGGGCGAGGTCGAGATCACCGCCGCCATGCTGCGGGCCCTCGGCATCAACGTGGACATCTCCCGTACCGAGATCAGGATCGAGCAGGGACCGCAGATCGAGCCGCGGGTGCCCGCCGCGTTCACGGGCCTGAACCGCATCCCCATCCTCATGCTCGGCCCCCTCCTGCACCTGGCGGGCGAGGCGTTCGTGCCGCTGGTCGGCGGCGACCCGATCGGGCGGCGGCCGGTGAACTTCCACGTCGAGGCGCTGCGCGCGATGGGCGCCGAGGTGGAGGTGGGCGACACCGGCATCTACGCCAAGGCCAAGCGGCTCAACGGCACCCGGATCGAGCTGCCCTACCCGAGCGTGGGCGCGACGGAGACGATCCTGATGTCGGCGGTGCTGGCCGAGGGCAAGACGGTGCTGAAGAACGCCGCCATGGAGCCCGAGGTGGTGGAGCTGGCGCTGTTCCTGCAGCGGATGGGGGCCAGGATCGAGCTGTCGCCCGACCGCAGGATCGTCATCGAGGGCGTCGAACGGCTGCGCGGCGCCTCCACCTGGCTGACCGGCGACCGCATCGAGGCGTTCTCGTACCTGGCGGCGGGCCTGGTCACCCAGGGCGAGGTACGCGTGCACGGCTGCCCCCAGGACCGCCTGGTCACCGCGATCACCACGCTGGCCAGGATGGGCGCCCAGTTCGACATCAACGACGAGTACGTCTGCGCCACGGCGCCCCCCGAGGGCCTGCGCGCGGCGGCCGTGCAGACCGACACGCACCCGGGCTTCATGACGGACTGGCAGACGCCGCTGATGGTGCTGTTCACGCAGAGCCAGGGCATGTCGGTGCTGCACGAGACGGTCTTCGAGAACCGCCTGGTGTACGTGCCCGCGCTGCAGAAGATGGGCTGCGAGATCGAGGTGTTCGACCAGTGCCTGGGCGGGCCGGCCTGCCGCTACCACGACACCAACGCCCGCCACTCGGCCGTCGTGCGCGGCGTGTCCAAGCTCAAGGGCGCCGACGTGACGCTGCCCGACATCAGGGCCGGCTTCTCGGCGGTGCTGGCGGCGGCGGTGGCCGACGGGACGTCCACGTTGCGCGGCGTGCACCACATCGAGCGCGGCTACCACCGGCCGTTCGAGCAGTTCGCCTCGCTGGGGCTCAACCTGAAGCGTCAGCAGTGAAGCCGAGGCTCCGCGGCACGCGTCAACGGTGAATATGCCCAGGTAAAGAGGTGCCAAGCGGGCGTTTGCCACTGATCCGGACGTCGCAGATCAACTAGCGTGAGCCTACTCAGATCGGTCGGCACGCTCGGGCTGGCGGGAGCACTCGGGGGAGTGCTGGTGGCCGCCATGGCCGCGCCCGTCGTCGGTGGCGGCGGCCTGGCCACGATGAGCGTCGCGAACACGTTCGTGGAGTTGCCGCCCGCCCCGCACGAGGAGCCGCTCGCGCAGGTGACCCGGCTGCTCGACAAGGACGGCCGCCAGTTCGCCCAGTTCTACGAGGCGAACAGGACGGCCGTCCGGCTCGGCTCGGTCGCGCCCGTGATGCGCCAGGCCATCGTGGCGATCGAGGACGCCCGCTTCTACGAGCACGGCGGCCTCGACGTCAGAGGCACGCTCAGGGCGCTGCTCACCAACACCCAGGCCGGCGGCATCCGGCAGGGCGGCTCGTCGCTGACCCAGCAGCTCGTCAAGAACATCCTGGTGGAGAGCGCCCGCAGCGACGCGGAACGGGACAAGGCCCGCGCCCCGAACCTGGCCCGCAAGATCACCGAGCTGCGGTACGCGCTGGCGCTGGAGAAGAAGTACCGCAAGGACGAGATCCTGGAGCGGTACCTGAACATCGCCTACTTCGGCGCGGGCGCGTACGGCGTGGAGGCGGCGGCGAGGCGGTTCTTCTCCACCTCGGCCTCCCGGCTGACGCTGACCCAGTCGGCCACGCTGGCCGGGGCCGTGCGGATGCCGTACTCGACCGATCCCTCGCTCGGCGCGACGCACCAGGCGCGGCTGAAGATGCGGCGCGACCTCGTACTCGACCGCATGGCCGGGCTCAAGCTGATCAGCCAGAAGGAGGCGGCGGACGCCAAGGCCGCGCCGCTGGGCATCAGGCTCAGGCCCGAGCCGGGCGGCTGCGCCCAGAGCGACTACCCGTACTACTGCCTGTACGTGCAGCGCGAGCTGCTGTCGAACCCCGTCTTCGGCAACACCTCCCGCGAGCGGCAGGCCAGGATGGCCAGAGGCGGCCTGGTGATCAGGACCAGCCTCGACCCGATCGCCCAGCGCGCCGCCGACCGCGCCATCCGCGAGCACGTCTCACCCGAGGACACCGAGGTGGCCGCCGAGGCCATGGTCGAGCCCAGGACCGGGCGGATCAGGGCGATGGCGGCCAGCAAGCGCTTCGGCCGCAACCCCGGCAACCGCAAGAACGGCGCCAAGACCACCTTCAACCTGGCCGCGGACGTGGCGCACGGGGGCGGCCAGGGCTTCCAGGCCGGCTCGACGTTCAAGGTGTTCACCCTGGCCACGGCGCTGCAGCAGGGCTGGCGCTTCGGCGACGGCTTCCAGACGCCTGGGGCGATGTCGCCGGCGCAGGGCTACCGCGACTGCTCGGGCCGCTCCGTGAACGACCCGGACACCCGCATACTGAACGCCAGCGGCGAGGGCTCGGGCGGCCCGCACAGCATCGAGACCGGCACCTGGAAGTCGGTGAACATCTTCTACATGATGCTGGAGCGCAAGGTCGGGCTCTGCAACGTGGTCCGCACCGCCAAGAAGCTCGGCATCGCGCGTGCCGACGGCGGGCCGCTGCGCGAGGTGCCCACGTTCACGCTGGGCGTCAACGAGATGGACCCGGTGACGGTGGCGGCGTCGTTCGCGGCGTTCGCGGCCAGGGGGCTCTACTGCCGGCCGCTGGCCATCATGGAGATCATCGGCAGGGACGGGCGGCGTACGCACGTGCCGCCCTCGTGCGAGCAGGTCATCGAGCGGCCGGTCGCCGACGCGGTCAACCACGTGCTCAAGGGCGTCTTCGACCAGGGCACGATGAAGGGGCAGAGCATCGGCCGGCCGGCCGCCGGCAAGACCGGCACCAACAACGGCTACACCTCGGCCTGGTTCGCCGGCTACACGCCCGCCCTGGCGGCGGCGGTCAGCGTGGGGGACATCCGCGGCTCCTACAAGTTCCCGCTGCGCGGGGTCGAGATCGGGGGCCGCTCGTACGGGTCGGTGCAGGGGGCGTCGCTGCCCGGGCCGATCTGGGTGGAGTCGATGGGGCCGGCGCTGCGGCGTACGGAGCCGCGCGGGTTCCCCGGGCCGAACATGGCGCGCTTCGGCGGCGGGCACACGCCGGGGCTGAAGGAGGCGCTGGCCGAGGAGGAGCGGAAGAAGCGCGGCGTGCGGCCGTTCGGGCGGCGGCACCGGCGGTTGTTCGAGTGGCTGCTCGGCCACTCGGCCACCGACGATCCGGGGCCGCGGCGGTCGGAGCGGCTGCGGCAGTGGCTCACCAGCGACCTTCCCGTGTCGTCACCGCCGTCCGTGCGCGTCCGGCCCGAGCAGCCGGTCGCCCAGCCTCCGAGCCGTCCCGAACGGATCGCCGTCCAGGCTCCGAGCCGTCCTCAGCGGCCCGCCGTCCAGGCTCCGAGCCGTCCGGAGCGGGTCGCCGTCCAGCCTCGGAGCCGTCCTGAACGGGTCGTCCGGCCGCCGGTGCGTCAGCGTCCTGAACAGGGCGGCGAGGGCCGTCGCTGAACGGCGCCGAGCGCCCGTGCGGAGGTGAGCTCAGCCGGCCTTGCCGATGGGTGCGGTCACGGCCCGGGTGAGGGTGATGAGGTTGGCGGGAGCCGTCTCGATCTGCAGCCCGCGCTTCCCGGCCGAGAAGTAGATCGTGTCGAAGCCGAGCGCCGAGGAGTCGACCACGGTCGGGAGCTGCTTGCGCTGCCCCAGCGGGCTGATGCCGCCGACGACGTAGCCCGTCACCCGCTCGACCTTCGCGGCGTCGGCCATCGCGGCCCGCTTGCTGTCGAGCGCGCCGGCCAGCGCCTTGAGGTCGAGCTTGCCCGCCACCGGCACGACCGCCACCGCGAGCCCGCCCTCGACCTCGGCGACCAGGGTCTTGAAGATTCGCTCATACGGCACGCCGAGCGCGTCGGCGGCCTCCTCGCCGTACGCCTGGGCCGAGGCGTCGTGCTCGTACGGATGGAGCGTGAACTCCGCCTTCGCCTTGGCCAGCGCCACGGTGGCCGGGGTGCCGCCCTTGCCTTTCGTCTTGCTCACGACATCCCAGTGTAGCGAATCTACATTGTAAAGGCCCGGCCCGGGGTGTACCCGAACGCCCGCCGGAACACGTCGATGAACGCGCTCGCCGACGCCCACCCGCACCGGTGCGCCACGGCGGTCACGGGGACGCCGCCGGCGAGCAGGAGGAGGGCGTGGTGGAGGCGGAGCTGGGTGCGCCACTGGGGGAAGCTCATGCCGAGCTCGGCCCTGAACAGGCGGGCGAGGGTACGGCCGCTGGTGCCGCAGCGGGCGGCGAACTGGTCCAGGGTGCTGTTGTCGGCGGGGTCGCGGTGCAGCAGGGCGCAGACGGCGGCCAGGCGGGAGTCCTTGGGCGCGGGCAGGTGGAGGGGTTGTTCTGGGGCGCGCCTGAGCTGGTCGAGCAGCACGCCCAGCAACCGCTCCCGCTCCTCGCCCTCACCCTCGCGCCCGCAGGACGGGCCGGTCGAAGGGCCGGTGGACGGTGGGGTGCCGGTGGGGTCGGTGTAGGCGATGATCAGTTCGCGGAGCAGTGGCCGTACCACCAGCACCGCCGGCCGTTCCAGCCCGAGCGGGTTGCCGGTCAGCCCCACCAGCCGCAGGTCCGTGTCCCCGTGTGCCCGGTGCTCGTGCACGGTTCCGGCCGGAACCCAGATGGCGCGGTTGGCGGGGGCGACCCAGATGCCCGCGCCGGTGGTGACGGACAGGACGCCGCGGCAGGCGTACACGATCTGGTGGGTGTCGTGCCGGTGCGCGTCGATGCCCGCGCCGGGCGCGAGCGGGCGCCGCCCGGTGGGTGCTTGCGGCAGGTGGCGGATTTCCGGCATGAGTTGGCATTTTATCGGAAGCGAGCCAGAGCGCCCTGATGAACGATGGAACGGTGAACAGGGTCCCCATGCTCGCCGCCGGCCATGCCACCGTGGACTTCTACCAGGGCGCGGTCCCCGCGCTCGTGCCGTTCCTGGTGGCCGGGCGCGGTTACGGGTATGTCGCCGTGTCCGGCATCGTGCTGGCCGCCACGTTGCTGTCGTCGATCGTGCAGCCGCTGTTCGGGGTGCTGACGGACAGATGGCGCATGCCGTGGCTGATCCCGCTGAGCATGGTGCTGGCCGGGGCGGGGGTGGCGGCGGGCGGGGTGACGGACTCGTATGTGCTGACCTGGCTGGCGGTGGCGCTGTCGGGGCTGGGGGTGGCGGCCTATCATCCGGAGTCCGCGCGTCTGGCCAGGATCGCGAGCGAGGGCAGTCACGTGCGGATGAGCTGGTTCTCGCTGGGCGGGACGCTGGGGTTCGCCTCGGCTCCCGTGCTGGTGACGCCGCTGCTGGCGGGGTGGGGTCTGGGGGCTTCGCCGTTCCTGGTGCTGCCGGCGCTGCTGGGGGCCGTGGTGACGCTGCCGGCGATCAGGGCGCTGTCCGGGGGTGAGCGGGCGGCCAAGGCCGCCGCGCCGGTCGCGGGGAGTGACGACTGGCCGTCTTTTGTCAGGCTGACGCTGGTGATCGTGTTCCGTTCCGTCGTGTACGTGGGGTTGAGCGCCTTCGTGGCCCTCTACATGGGGGGCGGGGCGGCGGGGGCGGTGGCGTTGTTCGTGCTGTTCGCCGGTGGGGCGGTGGGGACGGTGCTGGGTGGCCGGCTGGCGGCGCGGTGGGGGAGGGTGCGCACGATGCGGCTGGCGTACGCGCTGGCCGTCCCGGCGGTCGCGGGCGTGGTGCTCGTGCCCGGTCCGGTGGCGTACGTGTTCGTCGCCGCCTCGTCGATCGCCCTGTACGCGCCGTTCTCCCTGCATGTCACGCTCGGCCAGGATTTCCTGCCGACCAGGGTGGGCACGGCCAGCGGGGTGACGCTGGGGCTGGCGGTGAGCGTGGGCGGGCTGGCCAGCCCGCTGGTGGGGGCGGTGGCGGAGGCGTCCTCGCTCAGGACGGCGCTGGCCTGCCTGATGGTGTTCCCGGTCCTGGCCTGGCTGCTGGCCAGGACGTTGAAGGATCCGGCTCCGGTGCCGGCCCGGCCGGACGAGGGCCGCTCCGCCCCGTCACCGGCCTGATCTCGGGGGTGGTGGTCAGGCGCGGGTCTGGAGGCGGAAGGTGCTGACGTTGTCGCGCTGGGTCGGGTCGAGGCGGGTGGAGGTGACGCGGGCGATGATCGGCAGCCGGCGCGCGGCGTCGTCCGCGAGGTCGAGCCGGGCGGTGATCCGTACCGGCCGGTCCGGGTGGACGGCGGTGATCGTGCAGGCCATGTTCCGGCCCGCGCTCTTGCAGGCGGCCCCGCCGGCCGAGGCGGGGCGGACGCCGGCCGGGAACGTGAGCTGGACCGGCACCTGGGCGGCGGCGGCCAGCCCGCGCATGGTGACGGTGGCGGTGACGGTCGCCGAGCCGCCGCGCGCGACGGGGCGCGCGGGGCCGGTCAGCTTGACGGACAGCGCGTCGTAGACGCCGTCGGGGTCGGCCTGCTTGACGATCGCGCCGTAGCCTTCGACGTTGAGCGCGTTGGCGACCGAGTTGCCGTCGGCCTCGCCGTCCTCCTTGCCCGCCGACAGCACGCCGACCAGGTCGCCGGTGCCCTTGATGACCCACGGCCCGCCGCTGTGCCCCTTGAACAGATGGCAGTTGTACGTCTCCAGCCGCCCCGCCCGGGCCGTCTCCCCGGTGGCGCTGCGCGCGGAGAGCATGGGCTCGGCGTGGCTGACGCCGGCGATCTGCCTGGTCCGGCCCAGGCAGAAGAGCTGGTCCCTGCCGTCGTACGGCTTCCTGCCGAGCAGGCCGGGGTAGCCGGTGGTGGCGATCGTGTGCTTGCCGCCCTGGTTGAGCATGGGGGTGAAGGCGCCGACCGCGTCCTGAAGGGTGCGGTCGCGCTTGCCGACCTCGATGAGGGCGATGTCGTAGACGCTGTTCCAGTCGCCGCCGCTGGTGCCGGTGTATCCGTCGGGCTTCCACGCCCGCCGGCCGCCCCATCGCCCGTACGGCTCCCGCTCCCGCACGCCGGCGCCCCGGCCGTCGTAGGCGGGGACGAAGGCGAAGTTGCTGTGCCACCGGCCGGTCGACGAGTCGTCCGGCACGCCGTACACGCAGTGGGCGGCGGTGACGATGAGCAGCTTGGAGGCGGAGCGGATGACGGAGGCGCTGCAGGAGTCGCCGCTGCCGGCGGCGTTGACGAAGAAGAGCCGGCCGCTGATGCGGCTGAGGGGCGCGTCGGTGTACGGCCTGCGCATGCGGGCGTATCCGTTGTCGTCGCCGCCGGGGGTGATCAGCTTGGCCGAGGGCACGCTGTGCCGCACGCCGGCGCTCTTGGGGGCGGCGTTCTGGGAGTCCGTGGTCTCCTGGGCCGTGCTCCGCAGGCTCTGGGGCAGGTCGGAGGCGGTGGCCTTGGCCTGTCTGCCCGGCGTCCAGTAACGCACGGCCTTCCCGGGGCGCATCAGGGGCGACGCCTCGGCGCCCCATCCGGGCAGGGCGGGCCGGGTCGGGGCCGCCGCCTGTTCGGCCGACAGGACGGCCGACAGGACGGCCGGCGCCGCGGGCGGCTTGTCGGCCGCCGCGGGCAGCGCGGGCGCGGCGCCCGTCAGCGTGATCAGGGTGGTGACCAGGGTTCTCCGCACAATGTCCCCCGAGCAGCTCGACCGATGTTTCGATCACTTTAAGTCACCATAAGGGTGCGAAGAGTGGTCGGGGTGGGTGTGTCGCGAGGATGAGGGCGGACGTGCTCTGTTCGCCTGCCGGGAGACGGGGAGGCGTCAGCCCGCTGCGGCGTCGCCGGTCGTGTTCGGGGGCAGGATCTCGCTGGTGCTCGCCTCGGCCGGTTCGCGGTCGGGCCGCAGTCCCCGCCAGGAGGGGTGCCGTAGCCGCCCGTCGCCGGTGACCTCGGCGTACTGCACCTCGCCGACCACCCGGGGCTCGACCCAGCGGGCGTCGCGGGCGTGCTCGCGCGGCACCGGCTCGCCGAAGGGCGGGTCGGGGCGTTCCAGGGGGGTGAGCCGTTCGAGCAGGTCGCGCAGCATGGTCTCGGTGAAGCCGGTGCCGACGTGGCCGACGTAGCGCAGCCGCCCGCGCGGGTCGTACGCGCCGAGCAGCAGTGACCCGATCGTCCCCGACCGGCGCCCGCCGCCGGGTTTCCAGCCGCCGACGACGACCTCGACGGTGCTGACGTTCTTGACCTTCGTCCATTCGGCGCTGCGCCGGCCGGGCCGGTACGGCGAGGTGGTGCGCTTGCAGACGACCCCTTCGAGCCCGAGCTGCCGCGAGGAGTCGAAGGCCCGCGCGGCGTGGTCGGCGAACCAGACGGGCACCTGCCAGCGGAAGCCCGGCGTGAGCGTGCTCTCCAGCAGTTCGCGCCGCTCGGTGTAGGGGCGGGCGATGACGCTGTCGTCGCCGAGGTGGAGCAGGTCGAAGGCCATGAAGGTGACCGGCGTGGTCCTGGTCAGCTCGGCGACGGCGACGGGGTTGCGCTGGTGCATGCGGGGTTGCAGGGCCTCGAAGCTGGGCCGTCCTGCCTCGTCGAAGGCGACGATCTCCCCGTCGAGCACGGTGGGGAGCGGGCCTGCGGCGCCGGCCATGAGCTGGAGTTCGGGGTAGGCGGGGGTGATGTCCTTGCCGTTGCGCGACATCAGGCGGACGGCGCCGTCCTCGACGTAGGCGAGGGCGCGCACTCCGTCCCATTTCATCTCCACGGCCCAGTCCGCACCCTGGACGGAGGTCAGGGTGCCGAGCTGGGCCAGCATCGGCGAGTAGGCCGGCAGCCGCGACATGGTGCATGCCGTACCCCGTCCGCTTGATCGACAGTGACGGGGAGGGGTCTACAGATGGTCAAGCGGTGTGTGTTCGACGAGTTCGGCCAGGTCGACGCCGTGCTGGCCGAGTTCGGAGACGGTGGCGCAGTAGCCGCGCAGGTAGGTGCGGCCGTTGACCTGATGGGAGACGCGCAGCAGTGGGCGATCGTCGAGGATGATCGCCTCCACCAGGATGCCGTCGGGGCCGTGCCACTGTCCCATGCCGGTAAGAGTATGGGAGCGGACATAATGGACAGGTAATGCCGGCGGCCCCATGGTCGCGGGGAGGCGCCGGGAAACCCGGTGAAAACCGCCCTCCACGACACGCGAATCGGGTAAAAACGACGCAACGTTAACTTTGGGTTACTCGAAGTTTTTCTTGGCGTGGCGCGTTAGTGAGGCCGCGCCGGGGGCAGTGGCACGTGCTCGGAGCTTTCCCCGGCCGTGGCCGTACCCCGTGACGGCCACGGCGGCCACCCCGGCAGGCCCGGTCCGGGGTGCGGCGGCCGCGGGGCGTGCGTCGGCGAGCGCCGCCCCGCGACCGCCGGGCCGTTCCGCGATGTGGACAGAACCGGATTCAGGGTCTGGACTCCGTAGACTGTCAGGGTGATTTCCCGTATCGACATGCGCGCTTCCCTGCCCGGGAATCTGCGCGACGTGCTGCCCCGCGCCGAGCTCGACGTCGAGGCCGCCCTGGAGAAGGTGCGGCCCATCTGCGAGGACGTACGCCATCGCGGGGCGGCAGCCGTACGGGAGCTGACCGCCAGGTTCGACGGTGTCGAGATCGCCTCCGCCCGCGTCCCCGCCGAGACCCTGGAGCGGGCCCTGGCCGAGCTGGACCCGAGGGTGCGGGCGGCGCTTGAGGAGTCGATCAGGCGGGCCAGGCTGGTCCACCGCGACCAGCGCCGCGCCGACGTCACCACCGAGGTCGTGCCCGGCGGCACCGTGACCGAGCGGTGGGTGCCGGTCGACCGGGTCGGCCTCTACGTCCCCGGCGGCCGGGCGGTCTACCCGTCCAGCGTGGTGATGAACGTGGTGCCCGCGCAGGAGGCCGGCGTCGGCTCGCTGGCCGTCACCAGCCCGGCGCAGAAGGAGTTCGGCGGGCTGCCGCACCCGGCCATCATGGCCGCGTGCGCGCTGCTCGGCGTGGACGAGGTCTACGCGGTGGGCGGGGCGCAGGCGGTGGCCATGTTCGCCTACGGCACCGAGGAGTGCCCGGCGGCCACGATGGTGACCGGTCCTGGCAACATCTACGTGGCGGCGGCCAAGCGGCTGCTCAAGGGGCGCATCGGCATCGACTCCGAGGCCGGCCCGACCGAGATCGCGATCCTGGCCGACGAGACGGCCGACCCGGTCCACGTCGCCGCCGACCTGATCAGCCAGGCCGAGCACGACACGATCGCCGCCGCGGTGCTGGTCACCACCAGCGCCGAGCTGGCCGACGCGGTCGAGAAGGAGCTGCCGGGCCAGGTCTCGGCCACCCGCCACACCGAGCGCATCACCGAGGCGCTGAGCGGCCGGCAGTCCGGCATCGTGCTGGTCGGCTCGATCGACGACGGGCTGAAGGTGGTCGACGCCTACGCCGCCGAGCACCTGGAGATCCACACCGCCGACGCGGCGGCCGTCGCGGCGCGGGTGCGCAACGCGGGGGCGATCTTCGTGGGCGCCTACGCGCCGGTCTCGCTCGGCGACTATCTCGCCGGCTCCAACCACGTGCTGCCCACGGGCGGCTGCGCCTGCCACTCCAGCGGTCTTTCCGTGCAGTCGTTCCTGCGCGGCATCCACGTCGTCGACTACTCCCGCGAGGCGCTCGCGGGCGCGGCGGCGCACGTGTCGGTGCTGGCCGACGCCGAAGACCTGCCCGCACACGGCGCCGCGATCCGCGCCCGATTCGACTGGCGAGTGCCCACGGAGACCGCGTGAACCTGGACGATCTGCCGATCCGCGACGATCTGCGGGGCAAGACGCCCTACGGCGCTCCCCAGATCGACGTCCCGGTCCGGCTCAACACCAACGAAAACCCCTACCCACCCTCGCCCGAGCTGGTCGCCGACCTGGCCCGCGAGATCGGGAAGCAGGCGGGCACGCTCAACCGCTACCCCGACAGAAACGCGGTGGCGCTGCGCGCCGGCCTGGCCGGCTACCTCGGCCACGGCCTGACCACCGAGCAGGTGTGGGCGGCCAACGGCTCCAACGAGGTGCTGCAGCAGATCCTTCAGGCGTTCGGCGGCCACGGCCGCACCGCGCTGGGCTTCGAGCCGTCCTACTCCATGCACCCGATCATCACCGGCGGCACCAGCACCGAGTGGGTCAGGGCGACCCGCGAGGAGGACTTCTCCCTCGATCCGGGCAAGGCCACCGCCGCGATCGAGGAGCACCGCCCCGACGTCGTCTTCCTCACCTCGCCCAACAACCCGACGGGCACCGCCCAGCCGCTGGAGACGATCGAGGCGGTGCTGGCCGCGGCGCCCGGCATGGTCGTGGTGGACGAGGCGTACGCCGAGTTCGCCCGTGAGGGCACGCCGTCGGCGCTGACGCTGCTGCCCGCCCACCCGCAGCTGATCGTCACCCGGACGATGTCCAAGGCGTTCGCGATGGCCGGCACCCGGCTGGGCTACCTGGCCGCGCATCCGGCCGTGGTGGAGGCGCTGCTGCTGGTGCGGCTGCCCTACCATCTGTCGACGCTCACCCAGACGGCGGCGCTGGTGGCGCTGCGGCACCGGGCCGAGCTGCTCGGCACGGTCGACGCGCTGCGGCGCGAGCGGGACGCGACGGTGGCCTGGCTGCGCGGCAAGGGGTTGTCGGTGGCCGACTCCGACGCCAATTTCGTGCTGTTCGGGCGTTTCCCCGACCGGCGCAAGGTGTGGGAGGGGATGCTGGAGCACGGCGTGCTCATCCGCGAGGTGGGCCCGCCCGAATGGCTGCGTGTGTCGATCGGCACGGGCGAGGAGATGACGGCGTTCCGCGCCGCCCTGGAAGGAGTCTTGTGAGCCGCGTAGGTCGCGTCGAGCGTGTCACGAAGGAGACCTCGGTCCTGGTGGAGGTGGGCCTCGACGGCACCGGCCGGGTCGAGGTGGCCACGGGGGTCGGCTTCTACGACCACATGCTGGCCCAGCTGGGCAAGCACGGTCTCTTCGACCTGACCGTCAAGACCGAGGGCGACCTGCACATCGACTCCCACCACACGATCGAGGACACCGCGCTCGCGCTGGGCGCGGCGTTCCGCGAGGCGTTGGGCGACAAGTCGGGAATCAGGCGGTTCGGCAGTGCGTCGTGCCCGCTGGACGAGTCGCTCGCCCAGGTCACCGTCGACCTGTCCGGCCGCCCCTATCTGGTGCACTCCGAGCCCGAGGGCATGGCGCCGATGATCGGCCCCGAATACGACACGACGATGACCCGCCACATCCTCGAGTCGTTCGTCGCCCAGGCCGCGATCTGCCTGCACGTGCACGTCCCCTACGGCCGCAACGCCCACCACATCGTGGAGTCCCAGTTCAAGGCGCTGGCCAGGGCGCTGCGCGAGGCGTCCGAGCTCGACCCGCGCGCCACCGGGGTGCCCAGCACCAAGGGCGTCCTGTGACCGACAACCTGCTCGCCGGGGTGATGGTGTTCATCGGGCTGTTCCTGGGCGGCGGTGTGTTCTCCCTGCTCAAGCAGGGGCTGAAGATCGGCGCGGCCGTCTGCGCGGTCGGCGCGGTTCTGGCGATCACGGCGGGGGTGTTGTGGTGGTGAGCAAGAAGAACGTGGTGGTGCTCGACTACGGCTCGGGCAACCTGCGCTCGGCCGAGCGCGCCCTGGCCAGGATCGGCGCCGAGGTGAGCGTGACGTCCGACTTCGACGCGGCGCTCGACTGCGACGGTCTCGTCGTGCCGGGCGTGGGCGCGTTCGAGGCGTGCATGAAGGGCCTCAAGGGTGTGCGCGGCGAGCAGATCGTCGGCCGCCGGCTGGCCGGCGGGCGGCCGGTGCTGGGCATCTGCGTGGGCATGCAGATCCTGTTCGCCAGGGGCGTCGAGCACGGCGTCGAGACCGAGGGCTGCGGCGAGTGGCCGGGAACGGTCGAGCGGCTCGAAGCCCCCGTGCTGCCCCACATGGGGTGGAACACCGTCAAGGCGCCCGGCGGCAGCGTGCTGTTCGACGGGCTCGACGCGGCCACCCGCTTCTACTTCGTGCACTCCTACGGGGTACGCGAGTGGGAGTTGCGCACCGGCGACGGATTCGCCGAGCCGCTGGTCACATGGGCCGAGCACGGCGTGCCGTTCGTGGCCGCCGTGGAGAACGGCCCGCTCATGGCCACCCAGTTCCATCCCGAGAAGAGCGGCGACGCCGGAGCCGCGCTGCTGCGCAACTGGCTCGGCACCATATGAGCCGCCGCTCTGCCGCGCATATGGCCTGTCCGGCCCGCCGGGAGAGACCGTGAGCAAGGAACGCGCCCGGCGGCGGGCCGAACGCGAGGCCGAGCGGGCCCGCGCCATCCAGGTCAACGAGGAGCGGCAGGCCCGCAGGGCCCGCCGCCGCGCCTGGCTGGCCCGCCTGGTCCCGCGCCCGATCCGGTTCTACCGCCAGGGCGGCCTGCTCGCCCGCCGCCACCGCGCCCAGAACGCGGTGGTGGCGCTCGGCTTCGTGATCGTCCAGGTGATCGCCTGGCTGGTGTGGGGCTCGCTCCCGGTCAGCTTCGGCGTCCTCATCTTCTCGCTGTTGCTCGCGCCCGTTGTCGTGACCCTCGCCTTCGACCGGAGGATCTGAATGTCGCTCGTATTGCTGCCCGCCGTGGACGTCGCCGACGGCCAGGCCGTACGCCTGGTGCAGGGCGAGGCCGGCACCGAGACCGGCTACGGCGAGCCCCTGGCCGCCGCGCTGGCCTGGCAGGAGGCGGGCGCCGAGTGGATCCACGTCGTCGACCTCGACGCCGCCTTCGGCCGCGGCACCAACCGCGACCTGATCGCCGAGGTCATCGGCCGGGTCGACGTGAACGTGGAGCTGTCCGGCGGCATCCGCGACGACGAGTCCCTGGCCGCCGCCCTGGCCACCGGCTGCCGCCGGGTCAACATCGGCACCGCCGCGCTGGAGAACCCCGAGTGGTGCCGGAAGATCATCGCCGAGCACGGCGACCGGATCGCGGTCGGGCTCGACGTGCGCGGCACCACGCTGGCCGCCCGCGGCTGGACCGAGGAGGGCGGCGACCTGTGGGAGGTCCTCGACCGGCTGGAGTCCGACGGCTGCCCCCGCTACGTGGTCACCGACGTGACCAAGGACGGCATGCTGCAGGGCCCCAATCTCGACCTCTACCGCCGCATCTGCGCCCGTACCGACAAGCCCGTGGTCGCCAGCGGCGGCGTTTCCAGCCTCGATGACCTGCTGGCACTCGCTTCTCTCGTCCCGGAGGGAGTGGAAGGCGCCATCGTGGGAAGGGCGCTCTACGCTCACGCGTTCACACTGGAAAACGCGCTGGCCGCGGTACGCGTGTAGCTCTTGCCGGGAGGGGGCGAGATGAGCGTCAGCAGCATCGGTATGGAAAGCACCGGATACCGGGTGTTCTCCGGCGGCATCTGGGAGGAGAAGTACGGCTACGCCCGTGCCGTGGTGGCGGGCGACCGGGTGATCGTGTCCGGCTGCACCTCCACGGTCGACGGAGAGGTGCGCCACGTCGGCGACGCCTACAGACAGGCCCTGACCGCGATCGACATCGCGCTCGAAGCCGTCCTGATGGGCGGCCTGGCGCGCGAGGACGTCATCATGGTCCGCTACTACGTGGTCGAGCAGCGCCACTTCGACCACGCGGGGCGGGCCATCAACGAGGTCTTCGGCAAAGTACGGCCCGCCTGCACCGGGGTGCGGGTGGCAGGACTGATCGATCCGCGCATGCTGGTCGAGATCGAGATAGAGGCACTGCGAGCATGACCGTTGCGGTAAGAGTCATCCCCTGCCTCGACGTGGACGCCGGGCGTGTGGTCAAGGGCGTCAACTTCGAGAACCTGCGCGACGCGGGCGACCCCGTCGAGCTGGCCAGGCGCTACGACGAGGAGGGCGCCGACGAGCTGACCTTCCTCGACATCACGGCGTCGTCGGGCGAGCGCGAGACCATGCTCGACGTGGTGCGCAGGACCGCCGAGCAGGTGTTCATCCCGCTCACCGTCGGCGGCGGCGTCCGCGCGGTCGAGGACGTCGACCGGCTGCTGCGCGCGGGAGCCGACAAGGTGTCGCTCAACACGGCCGCCATCGCCAGGCCCGAGCTGCTCACCGAGGCGTCCCGGCGCTTCGGCGCGCAGTGCATTGTGCTGTCCGTGGACGCCCGCCGGGCGCAGGGCACGGCGAGCGGGTTCGAGGTGACCACCCACGGCGGCCGGCGCGGCACCGGGATCGACGCGGTGGAGTGGGCCGCCAGGGGCGAGGAGCTGGGCGTGGGCGAGATCCTGCTCAACTCGATGGACGGCGACGGCACGCTCGACGGCTACGACCTGGAGATGCTGCGCGCGGTCAGGGCGGCCGTGCGGGTGCCGGTGATCGCCAGCGGTGGCGCGGGCCGGCTGGAGGACTTCCCTCCGGCGGTCGCGGCGGGCGCCGACGCCGTCCTGGCGGCCAGCGTGTTCCACTTCGGCACCCTGAAGATCTCCGAGGTCAAGGAGACGCTGCGGATGGCGGGCCACCCGGTCCGCTGAACCCTTGTTCTGACGCCTGGATTTCCGCGGGCGTCAGAACACCCGCAG
The DNA here is from genome assembly GCF_039529435.1 of Nonomuraea maheshkhaliensis. Classification (NCBI taxonomy): domain Bacteria; kingdom Bacillati; phylum Actinomycetota; class Actinomycetes; order Streptosporangiales; family Streptosporangiaceae; genus Nonomuraea; species Nonomuraea maheshkhaliensis. The sequence goes on along the minus strand of NZ_BAAAMU010000082.1, from coordinate 18,500 downwards.
GTGGTTGAACAGCTCGTAGGAGACGTCCTTGGCGGCGAACGCGGCCGCCTCGGACCGCTTGACGGTCAGGTACGCGTCGCGCCGCAGCGGCCCGAGCGCCTCCATGAGCACCTCGTCGGCCTCCAGCGCGTCCAGCGCCTCCTCCAGCGAGGCCGGCAGGCGGGGAAAGCGGCCGGGGACCGTGTCGGGGTCGACGTCCACGGCCTCGCCCGGGTCGAGCTTGCGCCGGATGCCGTCGAGCCCGGCGTGGATGACGGCGCCGAGCGACAGGTAGGGGTTGGCCGAGGAGTCGGAGGGCTTCAGCTCCAGGTTCGGCTCGCCGCTGTCGCCGAGCGGGGAGCACACGCGCACGGCCGCCTCCCTGTTGTCGGGGCCGTACACGGCGTACGCGCTGGACCACATGCGGGGCGCCAGCCGGCGGAAGCTGTTGACGCTGCCGCACGTCAGCGCCGTGAGGGCGGGCAGATGGGCGAGCAGGCCGCCGATGAAGCCGGCCCGCACCTCGCCGTCCTCGGCGAACAGATTACGAGAGCCGCTCCACAGCGACAGGTGCAGATGGGCGCCGTTGCCGGCCTGGTCGGCCAGCGGTTTGGGGGCCAGCGAGGCCCACATCTGCATGCGCAGGGCCACACCGCGGACGGTCTCGCGGTAGATGACGTGGTTGTCGGCGGCCCGCAGGGCGGGGGCGTGGCGCACCGACAGCTCCTGCTGGCCGGGGCCCAGCTCCGGATGGTAGTGCTCGACCCGCAGCCCCTGCGTCTCCAGGGCGCGCATCAGCTTGATCGTGTAGTCGTGGGCCGTGTCGAAGCCCAGCCCGGCGTAGCAGAGCGTGTCGTCGATCGGCACCAGCCGGTCGGGCCCGCCCGCCGGATCGGGCAGCCTGCGGCCGAGCGTGAACTCCGGCTCGAACGCGGCGACGAGCGTGTAACCCTCGGTCGCCAGCTCGGCGATGGCGTCCTTGAGAAACGTCCGCGCGCACGCCTCCCACGGGGCGCCGTCGGGACGGCGCAGGTCCGACAGCATGGCCGCGGCGCCGGGAGCGTACGGCAGCGGCACATACGTGGCGGGGTCGGGAACGATGCGTACCTCACCCACCGGACCCATGTGCTCGACATCCTGGAGCTGGTCGAGCATGTTCATCGCCATCATGGCCACCGTGTGCCCGATGCCTGTGCTGAGCCGTTCGGCCAGCCGCGACCGAGAAGCCGCCTTGCCACGGATCACGCCACCGTGGTCGGCGTACAGGAACCGGATCAGCTCGATGCCCTCAAGCTCGGCCCGTTCGAGGATCCGCCGGGCGTTGGGATCGAGCTGATTGATCTTGGTGCCGCTCGGGCGATCTGTCATTCTGCCTGCGTAACACGATCTGGCAGCGCTTGGAAGCACCTGACGCAGACAGAACCTTCCGTCAGGTCAGAACACTTGAGAAGAACACGGCCAACTGATTGGCTCCCTGAATGATTCCGTCGAACACACCGTTGACCGCGGCGGCGGCTTGGGCCGGCCGGGTGAACAGGTAGAAGACCACGAACGCGACAGCCACGTACGTGATCACCTTCTTGACCTGCATGGGGGGCCTCCTGCAGTCCATTCCCAGCCGTATATACCCGGATCTGGGCGATCACTAGGCATCTTCTGTGAAGATGTACATGATCCTAACCGGGGGGCTTCTTTCTCATGCCATGGTACGGGCTTGAACCCGCGCGCGAGCGCCTGCCGCGCCGGGATTTCCGTGACGGCAGGGGCGTGGCAGGTGGGTGCCTCGTGACAGAAGATTGATCGGCCTTTAGCCAGGTCGCCAGGGTCGATCGGAGCGCCGGCGGGCGGGCGTCGAGCCCGGATCCCTCTCGGCGGCCCGATCGCGGGCAGGGCCGGTCGGCGTGTCGTCAGACCCCCAGGGTGGCCTCGCGCAGCGCGCTGACGGCGTCGGGCTCGCCGGTGAGCTCCACCCTGGCGTGTGCCTGCCGTCCGAAGCAGAACATGAGCAGCTCGGCCGCCCGCCCGGTGACCTCGACCCGGGCGCCGCCCTTGGGCCCGCCGAGCGCGACGCCGCCGCCGAGCCGGTGCAGCACCACGCCCACGGGCGACCTGCGCAGCATCAGCCGGGCCCCGCCCGAGACCCGCTTCCAGATCAGCCGTTCGAGGTCGTCGGGCAGCGCGCGGGGCTCCCAGTCGGGCTGGGCGCGGCGCACGTCCTCGTGGTGCACGAACAGCTCCAGCGTGTTGACGGCCTCGTCGAGCGCGGGCAGCAGCGCGTACACGCCGCCGGGTGAGCGGACCAGGCCGACCAGCTCGGGATAGGGCAGGCGCGTCTTCAGGCGGTTTTGCACCGAGGCGGTGTAGCCGGCCAGCGGCTTGAGCGCGAGGCCGGGCGCCGCGTCCAGCCTGCGCTCGCGGATCGCGAGGTGGGCGGCCAGATCGGCGGTGGTCCAGCCCGTGCACAGGGTCGGCTCGTCCGGGCCGAGCCGGTCGAGCAGGTCGCAGAGCGCGGCGCGTTCGCCACGAGCATGAGTCACAGGGCCAACCCTACCGGTGGGAATAACGAAGTGATCAGACGTGATACTGACATACGTATAAACGTGCGAGCTTGAGAGGAAATCCCCCGCGTGGCGAGCAAGGTCACCTCGGCCGTGATGCGTCAAGGACTCCGTGTCCTTGGGGTGGCCATCCGCACCGAGAAGACGGTCTTCGCGCTGGCGGTCACCGCCAGCGCCCTCTACGGAGGCATGACCGTCGCCTCCGCCTGGGCACTCGGCTGGGCGACGCAGAACGTGGTGCTGACCTCGTTCACCGAAGGCGACATCACGGCGGGCGCGCTGTGGACGGGCGTGCTGCTGATCGTCGGCACCGCGCTGCTGAAGGCCATCGGCGTGGCGGGGCGGCGGATCCTGGCCGGCGTCATGCAGTACCGCATGCAGGCCAGGTCGCGCCGCGACGTGACCAAGCAGTATCTGAGGCTGCCGCTGTCGTGGCACCACCGCCACCCCACCGGGCAGCTCCTGTCGAACGCCAGCGCCGACGCCGAGGCCGCCTGGGCGCCGCTCGCGCCGCTGCCGATGGCGGTCGGCGTGATCGTCATGCTGGTCACGGCGGCGGTCGCGATGCTGTTCACCGATCTGGTGCTGGCCCTCGTCGGCTTCCTCATCTTCCCGGCCATCGCCGTGCTCAACCTGGTCTACCAGCGCCGGCTCAGCCCCCTCGCCACCCGGGCCCAGCAGCTGCGCGCCGAGGTCAGCGAGATCGCGCACGAGAGCTTCGACGGCGCCCTCGTCGTCAAGACGCTCGGTCGCGAGGAGCTGGAGACCGACCGGTTCCGGCGCCGCGCCCACGAGCTGCGCGACGCCAACATCGCGGTCGGCCGGGTGCGCGGCCTGTTCGACCCCATGCTGGAGGCCCTGCCCACGCTGGGCGTGCTCGCGGTCCTGGCCGTGGGCGCGAGCCGCCTGTCGGCCGGCGCGATCGACGCCGGCGGGCTGGTGCAGGTGGCTTACCTGTTCACGCTGCTGGCCTTCCCCATCAGGGCGCTGGGCTGGGTGCTGGCCGAGTTGCCGCGCAGCGTGGTCGGCTGGCAGCGGGTGCAGGCCGTCCTGGAGGCGACCGGCTCCATGGAGTACGGCACCGCCGCCACCACCTCCGCCGACCCGGCCGAGCTGCGGGTCTGCGGCGTCTCGTACGCCTACGGCGAGGCGGAGGTGCTGCACGACGTCACCTTCGAGGTGCCGGCCGGCCGCACCGTCGCCCTCGTCGGGCCCACGGGCTCGGGCAAGTCCACGCTCGTCCAGCTCCTGGCCCGCCTGGTCGACCCCGGCTCGGGCCAGGTGCTGCTCGACGGCGTCGACCTGCGCGAGCTGCCGTACGGGGGCGTCGCGGAGTCGGTGGCGCTGGTGCCGCAGCAGACGTTCCTGTTCGACGACACCGTACGCGGCAACATCGCGCTCGGCGGTCATGACCTTGAAGACGAAGACGTGTGGGCCGCCCTGCGCCTGGCCCAGGCCGACGGGTTCGTCGCCCGCATGCCCTCAGGGCTCGGCACCCGGGTCGGCGAGCGCGGCGCCACCCTGTCCGGCGGCCAGCGCCAGCGCCTGGCCCTGGCCAGGGCCGTCGTGCGCCGCCCCCGCCTGCTCGTCCTCGACGACGCCACCTCCAGCGTGGACCCCCAGGTCGAGGCCAGGATCCTGCACGGCCTGCGCGACGCGGCCCAGGCGTCGACGGTCGTGGTCGTCGCCTACCGGCTGGCCACCATCGCGCTGGCCGACGAGGTCGTCTACCTCGACCGGGGCCGGGTCGTCGACCGCGGCACGCACGAGGAACTGCTCGCGCGCTGCCCCGGCTACCGCAACCTGGTGACGGCCTACGAGCGCGAGGAGGCCGAGCGCGCGGCCATCGACATTCCCCCGATCGAGGAAGAAGAGATCAGCGCATGACGGTCCAGAGCATCCGGCGCGACTCGGAACGTTCCGCGCTGGCCACGGTCCGCCAGGGGCTCTCCCTGACCCCGGAGTTCCGCAAGGGCCTGGTGGGCACGCTGGCGCTGGCCGTCATCGCCACCATCGGCAAGATCATCGTGCCGATCGCGGTGCAGCAGACGATCGACACCGGCCTCAAGGGCGGCACTCCCGACGTTGCGTACATCACCCGCGCCGTCGTGATCTGCGCCGCCGCGGTGGTGCTCACCGCCCTGGCCGCGTACGTGATGAACGTGCGCCTCTACAAGGCCACCGAGTCCTCCCTGGCCACCCTGCGCGTGCGCGGCTTCCGGCACGTCCACGACCTGTCCGTGCTCACCCAGAACACCGAGCGCCGCGGCGCCCTGGTCTCCCGCGTCACCAACGACATCGACCAGATCAGCACCTTCATGCAGTGGGGCGGGCTGATGATCATCGTGGCGTTCGGCCAGCTGTTCGTGGCCACCGTCCTGATGTTCGTCTACTCCTGGCAGCTCACGCTGCTGGTCTGGGCCTGCTTCGTCCCGCTCATGATCGCCCTGCCGCGCTTCCAGCGGCTGCTGTCGCGGGCGTACACGGTCGTGCGCGAGCGCACCGGCGACATGCTGGCCGCCGTCAGCGAGTCCGTCGTCGGCGCCGCCGTCATCAGGGCCTACGCCTCGGAGCGGCGCACCGCCGAGCGCGTCGACCAGGCCGTGGACGCCAACAAGAAGGCCCAGACCAGGGCGCAGACCATCGTCGGCTTCGTCTTCCCGCTGACCGAGATCGTGGCCGCGCTCGCCATCGCCGGCATCGTCCTGCTCGGCGTGCGGCTCGGACTGTCGGGCGACATCACGCAGGGCGAGCTGGTGGCGTTCCTCTTCCTCGTGACGCTGTTCGTCTCGCCGCTGCAGACCGCCACCGAGGTGCTGAACGAGGCGCAGAACGCCGTCGCCGGCTGGCGCCGCATCCTCGGCGTCCTCGACACCCCGCCCGACGTCGCCGACCCCGGCGAGAACGGCGTGCAACTGCCCCGGGGGCCCATCGAGGTCGCCTTCGAGAACGTGCACTTCTCCTACCCGGGCGGTGTGCCCGTGCTGAGCGAGGTCACGATCGAGATCCCGCCCCGCTCCCGCGTCGCGATCGTGGGGGAGACCGGCTCGGGCAAGACCACGTTCGCCAAGCTCCTGACCAGGCTCATGGACCCCGGCTCTGGGCGCGTCACGGTGGACGGCCACGACCTGCGCGACGTGCGCTTCTCCTCCCTGCGCGAACGGATCGTCATGGTCCCGCAGGACGGCTTCCTGTTCGACGGGACCCTGGAGGACAACATCCGCTTCGGCAAGCCGTCGGCCACCGCCCAGGAGATCGAGCTGGCCCTGACCGAGCTCGGCCTGGCCGACTGGCTGGAGGGCCTGCCCGCCGGCCTGGCCACGCCGGTCGGGCAGCGCGGTGAGTCGCTGTCGGCGGGCGAGCGCCAGCTCGTCGCCCTGGCCCGCGCCTACCTCGCCGACCCCGACCTGCTCCTGCTGGACGAGGCCACCTCCGCGGTGGACCCGGCCACCGAGGTACGCCTGGCGCGCGCCCTCGAAGGCGTCACCAGGGGCCGCACGGCCGTCTCGATCGCGCACCGCCTGTCCACGGCGGAGAACGCGGACGAGGTCCTGGTCTTCGACTCCGGCCGCCTGGTGCAGCGCGGGCCGCACGCGAAGCTGGTGGACGAGCCCGGCGTGTACGCCGACCTGCATGCCTCCTGGATCACCGCCGCCCGCTCCTGAGGCCCGCCCGGCTCTGAGCCCTGCCCGCTCTGAGCCCTGCCCGCTCTGAGCCCTGCCCGCTCTGAGCCCTGCCCGCTCTGAG
>NZ_BAAAMU010000082.1:0-12117 GCF_039529435.1 Nonomuraea maheshkhaliensis | reverse complement strand
GCCCCGCCGCTCCGGAGGCTCAGGCGCGCATGGCGGCGAAGGTGACGCTCGTGCCCGCGGGACCCGACACGATCGTGATGTGCTCGCACAACATGCTCGTCAGCCACAACCCCCGCCCGCAGGAGTCGAACCCCGCGGGCGGGCGCATGTCGCCCATCCACCCCGCCGGCAGCCCCGGCCCCTCGTCGCTGATCTCGCACCACAGCCGCTCGCCCCGCGTCCACAGCCGCAACCGCCCGTGCCCGCCCCCGTGCACGACCGCGTTCGTGACGATCTCGTTGACGGCCAGCACGAAGTCCTCCAGCCCCCTGCCGCTCAGCCCCGCGCGCCCGGCGTGCTCGGCGACGGCCCTGCGCAGGAACGTGATCCGTCCCCGGGCGAAGCTCGTGCAGTACACCTGTCTACACATCGCCGACCCGGCGCACGGCGATGACCTCGTCGGCCCTGATCAGCTTGAGCACCCGGGCCACCGACGCCCCGCACACCACGGAGGTGCTGCCGAGCGGCCTGGCCAGGGCCGTGACGGTGAGCAGCTGCGCCGAGCCGGCGTCGATGAAGTCGAGCCCGGTGGCGTCGACCACGACCTCGCCCGGCTCGTGCTCCAGCCGCGCCAGCAGCGAGGCGAACGCCGGCCGGTTGGTCAGGTCGACGTCACCCCACACCCGCAGCCCCGGCGGCGAGCAGGTGTTGGCGAAGCGCAGCAGCGCCTGCTCGGGGGAGATCGGATGCACCGAGGCGGCCCGGTCGAGGGCGTCGCGGGGGAAGAGCCGGCGGTCGTACTGGCACACGGCGGCCAGCCACCGCTCCCCGAACAGCTCGTTGGTCGCCGCCTCGAACGTCGCCTGCCCGCGCGCGTCGGCCACGCCCCAGGAGGCGTCGATCAGCGCGTACACGCCGTGCTGCCCGTGCTCGCGGGCCCGGTCGTGGGCGCCGGCCAGCTTCGCGTGCACCCGTTCGGGATCGAGCGAGCCGCCGGTGAAGTAGGTGTCGGCGCACGCCACGATCTCGATCCGCCCGGCGTGCTCGGCGTCGGCGAACCCCGGCACCAGCGGAGCCAGCCACGCGCGGGTCCGCTCGGGGCTGTCGGCGTGCGTGATGAGCACCACCTTGGTCCGGCGGCGCAGGCCGTTCATGGTGAACGCCTGAGTGGCCGTCATCCGCTCCCGCTCGCCCTCGAACGGCAGGCAGACGTGATCACCCAGGTCGGGATCGAGGACGGAGCCCGCGACGTGCACCACGATCGTGTCCTCCCCTAGCACGCGTCGGCTCTGAAATTACTCCGGTCCACGCCATCACGTAGCGCATTCTCTGTAAAACCCACTGTGACGCGCCCCAGACCGGTGTACCTTTTCGGCGGGGCCACCCGTGGGAGGGGACATGAGGAGCATGGGCGTGGATGTGCTGGAGATGTCACGACATCAACACGGGGAGCTCGTGGTGGTCAGCCTGGCGGGTGAGCTCGACGTCGACAACGTCTCCCGGGTGCGCCAGTGTCTCGACGAGGCCGTCCGTGCGCACGGCCCCCGGCTGGTGGTCGATCTGAGCGGGCTGACGTTCATCGACACCACGGGGCTCGGCGTGCTGGTGCGGCAGCTCGCCGCGCTGCGCGACCGCGACGGGACCATGGCCCTGGTCGTCCCCGACGGGCTGGTGCTGCGGCGGCTGCGGCGCACCAACCTGGCGCCGTTGTTCCCCATCTACGACACGCTCTCCCAGGCCCTGGCCTGAGCCCCGGGGGAGGCGGGCGCGGCACAGCGGTGGCGGGGGCACCACCCTGGGCTGGTTGAATGGCAGCATGTCGCTCGACCCCAAGATCGCCGCCCGGCTCAAGCGCAACCCCGACGGCCTGATCCCCGCCATCGCCCAGCAGTACGACACCGGTGAGGTGCTCATGCTGGCCTGGATGAACGACGAGGCCCTGCACCGCACGCTCACCACCGGCCGGGCCACCTACTGGTCGCGCAGCCGGGCCGAGTTCTGGGTCAAGGGCGACACCTCCGGCCACGTCCAGCACGTCAAGTCGGTGGCGCTCGACTGCGACGGCGACACCCTGCTCGTCAAGGTCGACCAGGAGGGCGCGGCCTGCCACACGGGTGATCGCACCTGCTTCGACGCCGACCGGCTCGACATCGCGCTGAGCTAGGCGGACGGCATGGGGGCTGACAGGACAGAAGGGCCGGACGGGGCAGAGCGGGCTTCCGGATCGGACGGGTCTCATACGGCGGCCGGCCGGGCGGCCGGATCGGACGAGACTCATACCGAGGCCGGCCGGGCGGCCGGATCGGGCCGGGCCTCCGGGCGTGGCGAGCTGTGGGGCTGGGTCGTGGCGACCGCGCTCGGCTGCCTCCTGGTGCTCTTCGCCGCCGGGCAGACCTGGGCGCGGGTGCTCGGCGGCCCCGGCGCGGTCGCGCCCACCGGCGGTGACCTCGGCCCGGTGCTGACCCCCGCCGCGCTGTCCGGGCTGGCCGGGGTGGTGGCCGTGCTGGCCGCCAAGGGACTCGGCCGCCGCGTCGTCGGCATGCTGCTCGCCCTCTGCGGCGTGGCCGCCGCGGCCGGGACGTGGACGGCGCTCGACGACGCCGGCGTCACCGGCTGGCTGCGCGAACGCAACGAGCTGCACGGCGTCACCGACCTGCCCTGGGAGCCGGTGGCCTGGTGGCCCGTCGTGTCCGGCGCGGGAGCCGTACTGATGATCGCCGGGGGAGCGGTCGCGGTCGTGCGCGCGGGCGCGTGGGCCGGCATGTCGGCCCGCTACGACCGCGAGAAGAGCCCGCCCGCCGGCGCGCAGGCGCAGGTCGCCGACGACAGAGCGCTCTGGGACGCCCTCGACCGCGGCGACGACCCGACCGATTCCCGCTGAGCACCCGGCCCTGGCGAAATCTCCATTGTTCTGAAGCCTTGTCCGCCAGGCGGACGTTTCCTCAATAAGCTGCCGTTGCAACTCGCCACGGACATTTGAGGAGCCGGCTCATGAGCTACGGGGATCAGGGTGAAAACGGCGGCTATGGTGCCCAGCCGCCGGGGGGAGGCTACGGTCAGCAATCGCCCGGCTACGGCCAGCAGCCCTACGGTGGCGACGGGAGCTATGGACAGCAACCCCAGAGCGGCGCTTACGGCCAGCAGCCCCAGAGCGGCGCTTACGGACAGCAGCCGCCGAGCGGCGGCGGTTACGGACAGCAGCCGGCCAGCCATCCGCAGCAGCTCGGCTACGGGCAAATGCCTCCCAGCGGGGGCTACGGGCAGCAGCCGCCCAGCTACGGCGGTTACGGTCAGCAAGGCTATGGCCAGCAGGGCTACGGGCAGCCGGGTTACTACGCGCCGCCCCGCTCCACCAACGGCATGGCGGTGGCCTCGCTCGTCCTGGGCATCATCGGCCTGATCTTCTGCGGCCTGACCAGCATCCCCGGCGTGATCCTCGGCCACATCGCGCTCAACCGGATCAAGCGCACGGGCGAGGAGGGCTCGGGCATGGCGGTGGGCGGTCTGGTCACTTCGTACATCACGGTTGTCATCTGGGTGTTGTGCTGGCTCATCTTCGGCGGCATGCTGCTGTCCCTGATGGGCCTGAGCGCCGCCGCCACGTCGTCCTCGTACGACTACTGAAACCGGCGGCGACATGTGCCGCGCGTAGCCGGACCGTGACGACCCGCTTGCGGTCCGATTACGAATTGTCCGCAAGATGGGCGTTAGTCCACGTAGTAGATGGTTTCTCGCTAGGCTGCCGCGCGCAACTCAGACTCAAAGATGACGACATGAGGGGTCATTAGCATGAGTTACGGTAACCAGGGCGACGGCGGATACGGCGCTCAGCCGCCCGGCGGCGGTTACGGTCAGCAGCCTCCGAGTGGCGGCGGTTACGGCCAGCAGCCCCCCAGCGGTGGCGGTTATGGCCAGCAGCCTCCGAGTGGCGGTGGCTACGGCCAGCAGCCCCCCAGCGGTGGCGGCTACGGCGGTGGCTACGGGCAGCAGCCCCCGAGCGGTGGCGGCTACGGCCAGCAGCCTCCCGGTGGCTACGGCGGCGGTTACGGCGGCGGCCCCGGCGGCAACCCGCCGGACAACCACCTCGTCCCCGCCATCCTCACCACCCTCTTCTGCTGCCTCCCGCTCGGCGTCGTGTCGATCGTCAAGTCGTCGCAGGTGAATCAGAAGTGGCAGATCGGCGACTTCGCGGGCGCTCAGCAGGCGTCCGAAGAGGCCAAGACGTGGTGGAAGCGCAGCCTGATCATCGGCGCCGTCGGCTACGGTCTGCTGATCATCGCGTACGTGCTGTTCTTCGTGATCTTCGCCGCCAGCATGTCCTCGTACTCGTCGTACTAGGCCGCGTGAGACGACGAGCACGTACCGGAAGGCGGATACTGAGAGCATGAGCTTCGCAACCACCGAGCGGCACGGCACGAGACGCCTGAAGGCCTTGCTGCCGCCGCTCGGTGTTGCGGCCGCCGCCGGCGTGGCGTTCGCGGTGGTCGGCCTGGTGGATCCCAACGAGCCCGGTCACTATCCGACCTGCCCGTTCCTGGAGATCACCGGGCTCTACTGCCCGGGGTGCGGCACGCTGCGCACCATGCACGCCCTGGCCCACCTCGACCCGGTCGCCGCGCTCGGGCTCAACCCGCTCGCCATGGCGATGATCCCGTTCCTGCTGTTCTGGTGGGGACGGTGGGTCCTGCGGTCGTGGCAGGGGCGGCCGAGACGCACGACGCTGGCGCATCCGGCGTGGCTGTGGGTGTTCATCGGAGTGGTCATGGTCTACTGGGTCGTCCGTAATCTGCCCTTCGGGGCGTTCCTCGCTCCCTGACCGGGTGCCGGTGGCGAGGTGACCCCACGCGGGCCGATACCATCGCAGGATAAAGGCGAGAGAGCGGACGCGACGCGAACTCTCCGCCGCCCCCAGCAGCCGACCGGAGGGACCTCAAGCGCGTGAGTGAGCGGACGGAAGGGCCGAGCGTCCTCGACGACATCCTCGACGGGGTGCGCGCCGACCTCGCCGCACGTCAGCGGGACGTCTCCATTGACGAGCTCAAGCAGCGAGCCGAGCGGGCGCAGCCGCCCAGAGACGCCATGGCCGCGCTCGGGGGCGACAGGATCTCGGTGATCGCCGAGGTCAAGCGCTCCAGCCCGTCGAAGGGCGCGCTCGCCGCGATCGCCGACCCGGCGGCGCTGGCGGCAGACTACGAAGCGGGCGGCGCCCACGTCATCAGCGTGCTGACCGAGCGGCGCAAGTTCGGCGGCAGCCTCGAAGACCTGGCCGCGGTCCGCGCCCGCGTCGACATCCCGATCCTGCGCAAAGACTTCATCCTCACCTCCTACCAGCTCTGGGAGGCCCGTGCCCACGGCGCCGACCTGGCCCTGCTCATGGTCGTCTGCCTGGAGCAGGAGGCGCTGGTGTCGCTGATCGAGCGGGCCGAGTCGATCGGGCTCACCCCGCTGGTCGAGGTGCACACCGAGGACGAGCTCGATCGGGCGGTCGCCGCCGGCGCCCGGGTCATCGGCGTCAACGCGCGCAATCTGAAGACACTCGAGGTCGACCGCGACGTCTTCACGAAGCTGGCGCCGAAGATCCCCGATAATGTGATCAAGATCGCCGAGTCGGGGGTGCGCGGGCCGCACGACCTGCTCGCCTACGCCCGTGGCGGCGCCGACGCCGTGCTGGTGGGGGAGAGCCTGGTCACCGGAAAGGACCCGCGCAAGGCAGTGGAGGCGCTGGTGACCGCCGGCGCCCACCCGTCGACGCGCCCCGACCACTCAGCAGAGGGATAGCAGTGGCAAACGAAGGCACCATCCTGACCGCCGCCGACCTGGCCGGCAACGGCGCGCGTGGCGACGACCCCGACGTGCACGGCAAGTTCGGCATCTTCGGGGGCCGCTACGTGCCCGAGGCGCTCATCCCGGCGCTCGACGAGGTCGCCGCCGTCTACGAGAAGGCCAAGAACGACGCGGAGTTCATTCGCGAGTTCGACCACCTGCTGCGCACCTACGCGGGCCGGCCCACCACGCTGACCGACGTGCCGCGCTTCGGCGAGCAGGCCGGCGGCGCCAGGATCGTGCTCAAGCGCGAGGACCTCACCCACACCGGCGCCCACAAGATCAACAACGTGCTGGGCCAAGCGCTGCTGACCAAGCGGCTGGGCAAGAAGCGCGTGATCGCCGAGACCGGCGCCGGCCAGCACGGCGTGGCCACCGCCACCGCCGCGGCCCTGCTCGGGCTGGAGTGCGTCATCTACATGGGCGCGGTCGACTGCGAGCGCCAGGCGCTCAACGTGGCCAGGATGAAGCTGCTCGGCGCGACCGTGGTGCCGGTGACCAACGGCTCCCAGACGCTGAAGGACGCCATCAACGAGGCCTTCCGCGACTGGGTGACCAACGTCGACACCACTCATTACCTGTTCGGCACCGTGGCGGGGCCGCACCCGTTCCCCGAGATCGTGCGCGACTTCGCGCGCATCATCGGCGTCGAGGCCCGCCGCCAGATGCTGGAGCTGACCGGCGCGCTGCCCGACGCGGTGTGCGCGGCGGTCGGCGGCGGCAGCAACGCGATCGGCGTCTTCCACGCCTTCCTCGACGACCAGGACGTCGCGCTCCACGGCTACGAGGCCGCCGGCCACGGCCTGGAGAGCGGCGAGCACGCGCTCACCCTCACCGCCGGCTCGGTCGGCGTGCTGCACGGCTCGCGCACCTACGTGCTCCAGGACGACGAGGGCCAGACCATCGAGTCCCATTCCATCTCCGCCGGGCTCGACTACCCGGGCGTCGGCCCCGAGCATGCCTGGCTGAAGGACACCGGCCGCGCCACCTACCACGGCGTCACCGACGACCAGGCCATGGCCGCGTTCTCGCTGCTGGCCAGGACCGAGGGCATCATCCCCGCCATCGAGTCCTCCCACGCGCTGGCCGGTGCGCTGGAGCTGGGCCGCGAGCTCGGCCCCTCGGCCACCATCCTGGTCAACCTGTCCGGGCGCGGCGACAAGGACATGGGCACGGCGATGAAGTACTTCAACCTCTGACACCTGCGGGCCCTGTGACACTGCGGCTTGACGGTTCTGCGGCCCGGCGGCTTGGTGGCGGCTTTGTGGCGGCCGGGCCCCCGCCGCGGCACATCGGCGCCCGACCGGCGCGGGGGATTCTGGGGCGGGCGCGCGGCAGGGCATCATGGTGAGACTCGACCTTCGAAACGGATAGACATGACGACTCTTCAGACGGTTTTCGCCAAGGCCAAGGCGGACAACCGGGCCGCGCTCGTCGGCTACCTGCCCGCCGGTTTCCCCTCCAAGGACGGCGCCATCGCCGCCGCCGCGGCCCTGGTGGAAGCCGGCTGCGACGTCATCGAGATCGGCCTGCCCTACTCCGACCCGCTCATGGACGGGCCGACGATCCAGGACGCCGTGCACAGGTCGCTGACCAACGGCACGCGCATCGCCGACGTGATGCGCACGGTGGAGGGCGTCGCCGCGACCGGCGCCGCCACGCTCGTCATGACGTACTGGAACCCGATCGACAAGTACGGCGCCGACCGGTTCGCGCGCGACCTGGCCAACGCGGGCGGCGTCGGCACGATCACGCCCGACCTGACGCCCGAGGAGTCCGAGCCGTGGCGCGCCGCCTCCGCGGCGGCCGGCATCGACACGGTCTTCCTGGTCGCGCCCAGCTCCACCGAGCAGCGCATCAAGGCCGTCGTCGACTGCTGCACCGGCTTCGTGTACGCGGCCTCGCTCATGGGCGTCACCGGCGCCAGGGAGAGCGTCAACGTCGCCGCCGAAGGGCTGGTCGAGCGGACCAAGGCCCACACCGACCTGCCGGTGTGCGTCGGGCTCGGCGTCGGCACCGGCGCGCAGGCGGCCGAGGTGGCGGCCTACGCCGACGGGGTCATCGTCGGGTCGGCGTTCATCCGCCGCATCCTCGACGCGCCCGACGAGGCGGCCGGCCGGGAGTCCATCGCCACGCTGGCCAGGGACATGGCGCGAGGCGTACGTCGCTGAGCGAACGTCGGTCAGCCGCTTGAACGCGGGGCCGCGTGCGCCGGCGCTCACGTACGTGCCGCCGCCGCCTGGGCGCCCACGGGAGCCGCGCTCCCGGTGCCGCGCCGCCGGGACCGGGCGGCCATCAGCCAAGGGCCCCGCTCGCTGAGCGGCGCGGCCCGGATGCCGTGCGCGGGGACGCCGGCGCGCTTGGGGATCATGTTCACCGCGTGACCCGGGTGCCGTGTGCGGCGTCGCGATTCTTCGTGCCGCTTGTCGGGAAAAGCGGCGACTCTCCCAGGTCGCCAGGGGGAACGCGCTTAGCTGATGCTTATCCGCGGCGTGGTCAGATGGAGATCCCGGTACTTTGCGCGACTTCCGCGCAGATCCAGAGGAGAACACACGTGGCCGCGGAACTAGCGTTGCCGAGGGCGACAACGGCGATACCCTGGGTGACAACCGTTGCCCGGCTCGTGCTGGGCGGGGTGCTGATCGCGGCGGGCGCGCTCAAGATCGGCAACCCGGCCGACTCCGTCGTGGCGGTCAAGGCCTATCAGTTGCTGCCTGAGCCGGTCGCCGTCGCGGTGGGATACGCCCTGCCGATCCTGGAGATCGTGGTCGGCGTGCTGCTGATCGTCGGGCTGCTCACCAGGGTGGCCGCGGCGATCGCCGGGCTGCTCATGTTCGCGTTCGTGTTCGGGATCGCCTGGGCGTGGGCCAACGGCCTGCGGATCGACTGCGGCTGCTTCGGCGGCGGCGGGCAGCTGGGGGTGGGCCAGGAGCCGACCTACCTGCTCGACATCCTGCGCGACTTCGGCCTCGTCCTGCTCGGCGCCTGGACGGTGCGCTTCCCGCCGGGCCGCTTGGCGCTCGACGGTGCCCTCGGCATCGAGGGTGACACAGGTGATGACGACGAGGGGGACCGGCGATGAGCAAGGGCGACCGTACCAAGACGAAGTCGCAGTCGGCGCGCGAGAAGATCAAGGCGCAGCAGGCGGAGGCACGGGCGAAGGAGAAGCGCCGCAAGGTGGTGGCCTACACGACCGCGAGCGTGGTCGCGGTGGCCGCCGTCGGGCTCGGCGCGTGGTACGCCGCCAGCATCTCCCGCTCCGAGGAGGCCGGCGCGGCGCTCGCGCCGATCACCGTGCAGCCCGACGGCAGCGTCGTGATGGCCAACGCGGGCGTCACCAAGCCCGTGGTGGACATCTACGAGGACTTCCAGTGCCCGGCCTGTAAGGAGCTGGAGCGGGTCAGCGGCCCGACGTTCAAGAACCTCGCCGCCGAGGGCAAGGCCAAGGTGGTCTTCCACCCGATCACGATCTTCTCGCAGGAGCCGACCAAGTCCAACTCCGTACGGGCGGGCAGCGCGGCCAGGTGCATCGCGGACGGCAAGCAGTGGATGGCCTTCCACGACCTGCTCTACCAGAACCAGCCCCCCGAGAGCGAGGTGGGCTTCACGGCCGACCAGCTCAAGCAGTGGGGCAAGGACGCCGGCGTCACCGATCCCGGCTTCGACGCCTGCGTGACCTCGAACAAGAACGCCGACGCGCAGCTCGCGTACAGCAAGAAGGTCAGCGAGGAGCAGAAGCTCGACCACACGCCGACAGTGAAATTGAACGGTACAGAGATAGACAATCCGGTACTGTTCAGCCCGTCGCAACTTCGCGATGAGATTACGAAGGCGGCCAAGTAGCCTCGCTTCCGCTACCCTCACCTGACATGCCCCTTGCCTCGATTCCCAGCCCTTCCCAGGGGGTCTGGTATCTCGGAATCATCCCGATCCGGGCTTATGCGCTATGCATCGTGCTCGGCGTCATCGTCGCCGTCTGGCTGAGCGAGCGGCGCTGGCGCGCCCGCGGCGGCCAGCAGGGGACGATCATCGACATCGCGGTCCCCGCGGTCATCTTCGGCCTGATCGGCGGCCGGCTCTACCACGTCATCACCGACTGGCAGACCTACTTCGGCCCGCGCGCGATCAAGGAGCCCATCCAGGCGCTGTTCATCTGGGAGGGCGGCCTCGGCATCTGGGGCGCGGTCGCGCTCGGCGCCCTCGGCGTCTGGCTGGCCGTGCGCAAGCGCGGCATCTCCATGGGCGCGGTCGCCGACACGGTCGCGCCCGGCATCGCCTTCGCGCAGGCCATCGGCCGCTGGGGCAACTGGTTCAACCAGGAGCTCTACGGCTCGCCGACCACGCTGCCGTGGGGGCTGGAGATCGACGTCGAGCACGGCGGCGAGCCCGGCGTCCTCTACCACCCGACCTTCCTGTACGAGTCGCTGTGGGACCTCGCGCTCGGCTTCGCCCTCATCTTCGCCGGCCGTGCCCTGGCGCTGCGCCACGGGCGGCTGTTCGCCCTCTACGTCGCCGGCTACACGCTCGGCCGCTTCTGGATCGAAGGGCTGCGCATCGACCCGGTCGGCGGCGTCGACCACGCGGTGTTCTTCCTCGGGCTGCGGATCAACCAGTGGACCTCCATCGTGCTGTTCGTGCTCGCCCTGGTCTACTTCTTCGCCACCCGCAACAAGACGGGCGTGGAGATCGTCTCGCCACCGTCGGCTGACGAGCCCGGCACGCAGGCCGACGCCGACCCGGAGCATTCGGCGGGCCAGGCCGATCCCGGCACGGGCGAGTCCTCCAAGACCGACGCCCCTCCAGGCGACGACCCCACGGCCGACGAGACTCCGGATCCGGAAACGACGACGGAGCCGTCCACGGGGCCTTCGGCGCAGGAGCCTGCCGCCTCCGACCAGCCGGAGGCAGGGGACCGGCAGCCGGGCACGACCGTCACCGAGGAGCCCGCGGACACGGCGGAGCCGACGCGTACGGGGAGCTCCCAGGACGACACCGCGGATGCCACCGACGACGCACCGGCGGCCCCTCAACCCACCACGACCGGCTCCACTGAGACGGGTTCGGCGGCGGAGGAAGCTGCTGCCGACACCGACACCGACACCGACGCGGGCACCAAGGCGACGGACAACGACCCGGGAGAGCCTTCCACCGCCGCATCTCCCGAGCCTGAACCCGCGACGAAGGAGAAGAACTCTCGATGAGCGGTCGCGCGGAGGCCCACCACCGACATCGCGACGTCACCGGAGGCTGGCTACGGCCATCGGTGTTCGGCGCGATGGACGGCCTGGTGTCGAACTTCGCGCTCATCGCAGGCGTCGCGGCCGGCACCGCCAACACCAGGATCATCGCCCTCGGCGGGGCCGCCGGCCTGGCCGCCGGGGCGCTGTCCATGGCGGGCGGCGAATACGTCTCGGTGGCCAGCCAGCGTGAGCTGGCCCAGGCCGAGATCGCCGTCGAGCGGCGCGAGCTGGCCAGCCATCCCGACGACGAGCGGGCGGAGCTGGCGCAGACGTTCGTGGACCGGGGCGTGGCGCCCGACCTGGCCGCCGAGGTGGCCAGGCAGATCTCACTCCATCCCGACCAGGCGCTGGAGATACACGCGCGCAACGAGCTCGGGGTGGCGCCAGGCGATCTGCCGTCGCCGGTGGTGGCGGCGGTGTCGTCGTTCCTGTCGTTCGGGGTGGGGGCGCTGCTGCCGCTGCTGCCGTACCTGCTCGGGGCGCACGACCTGCTCTGGTCGGCCGGACTGTCCGGAGTGGCGCTGTTCGCGGCCGGGGCGATCGTCTCGGTGGTGACGGCGCGCAGCTGGTGGTATTCCGGGCTACGCCAGCTACTGGTGGGGGCGGTCGCGGCGGCGGTCACCTTCGCCGTCGGAAACCTCGTCGGGGCGGCGGGGCTGTGATGGCCCGTAAAAGATCACCGTCCGGCTCCAAGGGCGGCCGTTCGGGCGGCAACGACGAAACGGGCCGCACCAGAGGAAGCCGCTCGACCCCGGCCACAGACAGCACCGGCTGGCCCGCCGCGGACCCAGGCAACCACCACGGCACACCCCTGGACCCGGCCTGGCCCGGCGCGCCGACCGCCGACGGCCCCCACGCCATGGACACGGACGCCGGCCGGCACGCCGGGACCCCTGACGACGGCCGGCACGGCGGAACTCCTGACGCTGGACGGCGAGGTGCCGGCGCCGAGAGCGGCCGGCGCGGTACCGGTACGGACGGAGGCTGGCATGGCGCGGCCCCGGAGAGCGGCCGGCGTGGTGCAGGCGCGGATGGCGGCCGGCGTGGCGCAGGTCCGGAAGGCGGCCGCCGTGGC